>CAZTOO010000253.1:0-1520 GCA_964615215.1 uncultured Methanosarcinales archaeon | reverse complement strand
GTGATGGGATGGCAGGCGCGCTGTGAGTTCCCTAAGCTTGAGAAAGGCGTGACTGAAATCAGGCTGAATCTTGGAGAGTTCTCCTGGATCGTGCCTGAAAACAGGAAGATAGCACGAGTGGGTGTGATTGGTGTCCAGTCTGCGCAACTGAAAAAGGATTATAAGAAACTCCTTGGTGCATCAAAGATAATCGAGGACCAGTCAGGAATCATCCCTCTCTATAATCCTAAGCAAAAACTAAGGAAAGGAAAAGAGGACATCTTCCTGTTGGGAGACGCTGCCACTCAAGTGAAAGCAACCACCTATGGCGGCATCATCTATGGTTTACTGGCTGCTTCCTATCTTGCAGAGGATAAAGAGACGTATGTGAAAAGGTTTAACGCAAAATTAGGGAAAGACTTATGGATCAGTCTTAAGATGAGAGACCTGATGAACCATATGTCAGAGAAACAGGCGAATGAGATGATCGCCATCTTTGAGAAGCAGCAGAACAAATCCATCCTTCAGAAGCATGACAGGGATTTTCCCAGCACATTTATCGTGCAATTGCTGATGAAAGAGACGAAGCTCTGGAAACTGGGGTTTGGGATATTCAAGAATAAGGTGGTGGGGAAGACGTGATCCCTAGAGATACTTATCCCGTATCATGTCCCTGAAGACGAGCATCTTATAGAATTTCTCCTTGCCTGCCAGGGCTAGATACTTCTCTGCGTGCAGCAACGCTGATATCGCTTTTGGATAATCCTCGAGCTTCAGGGCATTGTCTGCCATGAGCAGTTCCTTCTCTGCCAGTTTGGTAAGGTCTTCCTGTGAGGCTTTCTCCTTCTCTTCCTCAGGAGTTCTCTTTTTCTCATAGCCGGAGAGCTTATACCTTCCTTCAGCAGCTTTCTCTTTTAGTGTCGAATAACTGACCAGCTCTTCAGAGTCCCCATCGGATTTCGGCAGCTCCTGCGCAGCTGGTGCAGCTTCTTTCTTTCCCACTACCTCCTCCAGCATCTCCTTCTGCACGTTCTCCTCAATCTTTCTTCCGTAGAGTCTGGTGATGCTCTCTTCCACCTTCTTGTCGAACTTTAGGAGGGGGCTCTTCTCTTTTCCTGGCCTGAAGATGCGTTCCCAGTGCCTGACTGCAGCATCCACTGTCTTATCCAGGACATCCCTTGCTTTCCGTATAGTCTTTCTCATGGTCTTCTCCGCAAGAAAAAGCACCTTCTTAAGGGTAAGGGCAGCATCCTATAAGTCACTTTCGGTTTCCCTTTTAGAAGAAATAAATACTTTTATATAGCACTTTCCAGTCCCCGAATGTGTGGGAATACTCCTGAAGAACGGAACCCTGTATTCTGGAAAAAAGGCAGATGTGCTTATTGAAGGGCAATTCATACAGCAGACCGGAAGCATTTCTAAGGGCAAGCACACTGTCATAGACTGCAAAGGTCTCCACATCTTACCTGGGGCGATTGATGCGCATGTCCATTTCAGGGAGCCTGGTGCAGAGCATAAAGAAGACTTCCTCTCAGGCAGTA
>CAZTOO010000252.1:0-1523 GCA_964615215.1 uncultured Methanosarcinales archaeon | reverse complement strand
GACTGACAGTATTGTGCATCGCCATGGTCATAGTACTGCTAAGTCTTTCAGTATGCGCACAGGCAGAGGAGGATGGCAATAGCAGCTACACAGCACTCAATGAGAGCGGAAGCAGCAGCAATCACCAGGATCAGACTGGCCAGGATACTGCTCTACCTTATGACGTTGCTCTTATTATTGAAAACAGCCCATTGAGAGAAGAGAATGAAACACAGGATGACAGAAGCGGAGTGGAAGAGACTGCAGCAGCACCGGCTGAAGAGACGGCAGGTCTTCCTGGTGAAGGTGGTTCAGAAAGTCCTGACAAAGCTGCCCTCGAAAGAGAGGCTCTGAGAGAGAAGATACTCGCTGAGAGGGCAACGCTCCAGGACCAACAGCAGGCGAAGGCAGAGAACGAACTGGTATTGAGTCTGATCAGGCAGAAGCTGGAGAAGAAGAAAGCTCTTCAGGAATCCCAAAGTGTTGGTATAAGTCCTGAAAACATGCTGTACCCGCTTGACAGGATCTCGAAGAGCATCCAGCTGGCCATCACCCCCAAGGGTTATGACCGCAGCATAAAAGCAATGGAGATACTTGATGAACGACTGCTGGAAGTGAAACAGGCAGCACTCAACCTGGACTTTTCCAGCCTGAGAAACGCAAAAGACAGCTATGACGCTGCCTCCCTTTCCCTACAGCTTGCGATGGATGAAGTGGAGGATGAACCGCTTATGGAACTAAGGAAACTCCTGGAGCTGGAGTATCAATTGGAGATGCACCAGCTTTCCCTGAAACAGATACAGCTGAATACACTCAGAGAGATAAAAGAAAAGGTTGACGAGAAAAGCTACAGGAGTTATGAAGGGATGTTCACGATCCTGGAACTTGACATGAAAGAGAGCTTCAACAGGCTCAACCAGCGCATAGAGAACACGAAGATAAAGATAAAACTCACACAGGATATGAGTGAGAGTGAGATAGATCATCTTCAGGCAGAGCTGGAGAGCAGCATTGCAGAGGAGAATGAAGGAAACATCCATATCTCCTTCCTGATAGGGCTGACAGAGAAACAGATTGAGAAAGCTAAGACAGGCATAGAGCAGAAGAAAGCATTGGAGCAGGAGACAGCAACTGCAGAGGCATCGCTTGCTCAGGCGCAGGAGCTTTTGAAGATGGCGAAGATCGCCTATGCGCTGAACAGCACAGATACAGAAACTGTAAAGGTCTACACGCAAGAGGCAAAGAAAAGAGCTGCGGAAGCACGCCTTGAGTGAGAACAAGGCAGCACAGAGAGCAGACAATATCTAACGCGTACCTAGCCCATCTACAAGATAGTGTGAGCCATGCTGACAGGGATGTCAGTGTGGCAAGCACTGTTTTCTTATTTCTGAGAAAAAAGAGACTTACCATAAGGAAGGATGAACAGTTGAGACGTGTTCAAAATAAGCAGGTATATCACCTGGAAACTTATAGAATTCGGGAAATGCAAGAGAGTAGTTCCATAATCCAGAGTGGAGAACACGGGGATTCACTTGTGCCCTCAG
>CAZTOO010000251.1:0-1534 GCA_964615215.1 uncultured Methanosarcinales archaeon | reverse complement strand
CAGGGACCAGAAAGACCTTCTTCGCGATCAAAATCCTTCTCTTCAGCATGATGTGCAGCTCCTTGTCCTTGGCGAACAGGTGCTTTCTCTCTCCCAGGAGGAGGATCTGCTGTGTGGTCTCTGCCATGAGGTAAAGGAGCCCTATGCCTGCGAACATCAGGAAGCTCTGCATGCTGATCAGCGAGGAGACCACAGCTCCCGTATACACGAATGCCAGGACAATGACTCTTTGGATATGCACTTTCGGCAGCATCAGGAAAACAGCCAAGGCTGCAAGTGCTGCAGCCCACACGAGATGTGACAGCATCATCACAGCAACACCCATGAGAGAGCCAAGCAGCACATTCCTCATCAGCTGGAAATATCTCCTGCCGGGCTGCAGCTCTTCAGGGGCGATCATCGCAAGGGCATAGCCTATAACATGCCCTATGCTCATGGCAATGATTCCGAGAATATATGCGTAGTCCATCACTTCACTTCACCGAGGCTGCATAGTGCAGGATGTATGCCATCACTTTCTCCCTGACATCAGGATTGAAGCGCATCGTGCCTGCAACCCTATGGCCGCCTCCTTCAATCATCCCATACGGAAGCTCTTTCTTGAGATGGCTGATGATATCATTGAGGTCAAACCCTGCAAGCGAGTCATCCACCCTGAAGGTCACGCTGTCGTCTGAATATCCCAGGGCAACCACTTTCTTCTCTTTGTGCTCTTCCTGGAAAAGATCCCGTGCGAGGCTTGTTGTCTTGCCGTCTGCAGGATAGTCCTTGCTCCTCATATGGTTCAGAGGCACCAGCACAATCAGTGTGGTGCCATGATGCTTCAGCTCTGCATGGTTCTTTATGAGGCTCTCTGTCTCTGCAAACCTCTTCTCAGCCTCTGCTGCAAGAAGAGTAACATGTCTCTCGCTGTCCTCTTTCCTGAAGGACAGGAACTCCCCCACAAGATTCTTTGCATCCCCTCTTATGTAATGGGTTTCGAAATCGATGGCCAACGCCACTCTGTCGAGATACTCCCTTTCATAGCCCTGTCCAGCGGCAAGTTTCAGATATTGCTCAAACTCCTTGCCTTTGCTCTTGTCAGCGACGCCTGCAGCAGCAGGAAGCAGGAAATTTCTGTTTTTTGTGATGAACTGGGAGAGCTCGAAGGCCAGCATGCCTGCGCATATGCTCCCATCACCCCTTACTAAGACCGGATTGATATGCACATCCACATAGTCTTCAATCTCGCTTTTTCCGTCAGTCAGCTTGGTGACATGATGGTCTATCACAATGATGGGTATGCCATAGAGTTTGTAGCGTTTGTAGGACAATAAGCTTTCCTCTGTGCTGCCTGTGTCGCAGATGATGATCAGCGGCATGAGCTTCTCTCTCCCGCTCAATGCATTCCCGAGGTCGCGCAGGGTGTCTGTATAGTTCAGATAGGGGGTGTAATTGGCAACTTTCTGAAAAAGGAAATAGGTGCTTCTCTCTCCGTAGGATTTCTTCAGGATGAGAGGCAAGGTAGCGGCAAAAGCGCAAATGCCTTATCACT
>CAZTOO010000250.1:252-1564 GCA_964615215.1 uncultured Methanosarcinales archaeon | reverse complement strand
CCAGGCACAAGAAAGAGGGTTGTCTCTCTGAAAGTCTTTCTTTTCTTTAATCCTGCTCTCTGCATCACCACCTCAATGCCTTTAGGGAATGTAAAATATCCTGCAGCATACAAAGCTGCTATCTCTCCTATTGAATGCCCGGCGAGATAGCCGAAATTCGCATTTCCGGATTGAGATAAGACATCATAGACAATACAAGAATGTGTAAATGTCAGAAGTTCCAGATTAACAACATCTCTCTGCAGTTCTTCAGGGCCGTTAAATGCAATCTCCTTAAGGTCTCTTTTAGAGATCTCGCTTGCTTCATCAAATCTTTCAACTGCTGCATGAATGAGGGAATCATATAATGACCTTCCCATACCGATATATTGATTGCCCTGACCTGGAAACACACCGCATCTCATGTCAGTGTATGGGACCTTCTGAATTTATCAACTTTTCTATCCGAAGAGTCAGCTTCTGTTCCCAAGCCGTAATAGCCTAGCAGCAGAACACTACTCTTCGTATTCGTCGTATGGAATAGTTGTATGATACCCTTCTGATAAACCATCAGAAGAGTAAGCCTCTGTTGCCAAGACTGCCAAAGCCCAGGGAAAGCTGCGGGAAGGAGCAGAGGAAGGGATACTGCAACAGAGAGGTATTCAAAAACAAAAGTATTTAAAACACCAACTGCTTTTCTTCTCTATTAATGGTGAAGGGAAAAGGCAAGGGTGGAAAAAGAGCGAAGAAGGCTGTGAAAGCAGCACCTTCTCGGAAAAAGCAAGGCCTGTTTGAAAGCAACAAGAGGCTGTTCCTTGATTCCTTCAGGAAGATTGATGTCTTTTTCCTCTATCAGATGATTGTCGATGCCCTGTTCTATGCAGGCGCATTCTTCGGCACGAAATGGTATGCAGATTTCTTCCAGAAGAGGATGGACAGCATAGACCCTCTGACGAAGGCGATGGTGCAGTCAGGAGGTATGATAAGCCCTGAGGCTGCTGCAACCATGAAACAGCTTGCTATGGAATATATGATTTATACAACACTGCTCATCATCCTGCTGGTGCTGGTATTTGCTGCTGTAAAACTGCTCATCTATAACCTTGCCTGCAGCAAAAAGTGGAGCATGAAGAGGTATTTCAGGTTCCTTGGACTGAACAGCATATGGATGGCAATAACGCTCCTGCTGCTGCTTCTGGTGCAGGCGCTTATCGATGAGGTGTATGTGCCGTTCTTCCATCTGCCCACACTGAGCATGGCACAGATCAATCTCCAGACCCTCATCAGCTATCTCGTGATACTGCTGGTGCTGCATGTGGGGTATATCTCCTAC
>CAZTOO010000250.1:0-242 GCA_964615215.1 uncultured Methanosarcinales archaeon | reverse complement strand
TGTGGCATACTGCAGGGAAAGCAAGAAGCTGCTGAGAAAGACGTATGCAGCATCCTTCAGGACTGCATTCAGGAGGATGCATCTTTTCAGCATCCCCTATCTCATGGCACTGCTGATGTGGCTGCCAGTCATCTTCATCTCCTGGCTCTTAAACAAAGGGATGAGCGGTCAGGTTTATATAGTTTCAATGCTCATAGTGCTTTTGCTCTATTTGACGTGGTTAAGGAACTACCTGGTTGCAG
>CAZTOO010000249.1:0-1565 GCA_964615215.1 uncultured Methanosarcinales archaeon | reverse complement strand
CCGGCTCTGGCCTTCCCTGGTGTCTTCAAAGATAGTGGTCCTGACAAGGACAGTGGGGAATGCGAAACTCTACAGGCTGAACAGGAAGAACAGGCTGGTGATAGGGATGATGAGGATGTTCGACATCATCCTGAGAGAGAGCAAACCTTAAGGTGCTGTTGAAGCTATTACTCCAAACACTGCTCTTCTTCGTATTCAAGAAATCCATATCCACACTACGCACTATCCTTAGAGTCAGCTTCTGTGTAAGGGCTGTTGAAGTGCGGGAATGTTCATCTTTTCCGTACATCTTCCGGTTTTTCTTGAGCTAACTTTATTAAGCGCAAAAACACCTTTGTCTTATGGAAGAAGCCCTCTTCACTCAGAAAGGAGAGAAAAGTTTAAATAGTTATATACACTTATATAACCTAATGAAACGGACTTTTCAGCCAAAGAACATCCTGCATTATCCGCAATTGGATACAGTGCTCATGGTAGAGGAATTCATCAGGGAGCATTCAGGCGACTACAAGAAGAAAAGTTTGTGGGAGCATCTTCCGAAGAAGATGATGTATCAGACGTATTGTGTAATTCTTGATTACCTTCTCTACTCAGGAAAGATTGCTGTAGACAGGAAGGGCACTATCGGATGGATATGGGATCCGAAGGGAGTGAAAAGATACCTTTCCAGGCCGGAGCTTAGGGTAAGATGAATTCTATCGTGCATTTCGGGGATCTGAAAGTAAAGGCAGCGTTTGAGAGACTTAAGGACTCTAAAGTGGAGGGGAAACTGCTCCATGAGCGGATAGTGAAAGCCACACAAAATCTTGAAGAGAACGCTTTCTGCGGGATACAGATACGCAAAAGGCTGATTCCGAAAGAATATGTCAGACGGTTTGGGATAGATAACTTATGGAAATACAACCTTTCTGCAGACTGGAGACTGCTCTACACTGTCAAGAGGGATAAGGTTACTGTCCTCAGCATCATCCTCGAATGGCTTCCCCATAAGGAGTATGAGAAGAGATTCAGATACTGACCTCACAGCACAAATGACGTCTCAGACACTCTTTGCGGCTCAAAGCTGAAGTCTTTCTCAGGCCTTATCCTGTGCATCACTCTTTCCAACGAGGTGCCTGCATAGAGCGGCATGGTCGAGACATCCTGGGGTCCTTTATGCAGTTCCTGGTAGAGGCCGTAGGTCAACAGCCCTATATGGCCGTCATATCCTCTGTGGGCGCTTCTCGTCAGTTTCTCTTTCGGGCATGCTGCTATCACCACATAGTCGCTCAACTCTACCTCTTCAGTGAAGCAGCCGGAGCGGCAGGCATCGATCACCACCAGTTTCCTGCCTTTTATCGGCTGCAGCATCTCATACAGCTTTTTTGGCTCCAAGACCTCATTGTCCATGAGCACTCCTCTTGCCTCTTTATCTCCGTGGCCTGTGAAATAGAATATCGTAGTGCTGTTATCGTCTGCAGTCACCTGTCTGACTGCAAGGAGCGCCTCCACTTTCTGTATGTTCAGATAACCCTTCTTCACTGATGTGGTCTGATAGCCTCTCTGTCTGAGCACTGCCTCCATCA
>CAZTOO010000248.1:1058-1568 GCA_964615215.1 uncultured Methanosarcinales archaeon | reverse complement strand
ATCAATCTTGAAGACTATGACGAGTCAGAGCTTCAGTTTCTCAGCACAGAGAGCGGGCTCAGGAGCGAACGCATCCAAAAAGTAATAGCGATGAATACGCAATCATACGTGAAATGCCTACATGATCATGAAGAGGAAATGCTCCTGGAGGACAGGCAAAAGGGAAACAAGCCGGAAACCAGCTATCTCCACCAGACGCTCCTGGAGATCATAGAACACTATCTCCCTAGACTCAGCCAGAAAGAAGCCTATGTCCTGACAAAAAGATATGGTATAAGGGGGTCAGATATAGAAACATACGAGCAGATAGGCGAAACGCTCAGGATAAGCCACCAGCGCGCATCACAGCTCCACAGCAGAGCCATGGAAAAGCTCAGGAAATTTGCAGCTGAGCAGGTGGATGTGCTGGACCATATCCGCATGGAAAGCTATGAATGAACTGATTTCTCAAAAGCATGCTCTTGCAGAGGGAAGACTCCAGATTAGCAAAGATTATAAACTGAAAGAGTG
>CAZTOO010000248.1:0-1048 GCA_964615215.1 uncultured Methanosarcinales archaeon | reverse complement strand
CTCTTCCCGCACTTCGAGAGAGGTACATAGGCAGAGAAGCTTCCTCTGCAGGAAACGGTTCTGGTTACGTAGCTGCGTCTTCTGATTGGGGCGATTATATACCGAGTTCTGGGGAGATGATGAGAGCCCTGTACAAGAAGCATCCCCCATTAAACTGGCCTGAATTCCTGTATCTCTTCGGCATATGTAACAATCCTGATGAATCTCCTTTAAAGAGGGATAAAGCCCGGGAAGAGCTCATCCTCTCGAATATGGGGCTGGTGATGAGGAGGTTAGGGAAGTATGAAGAGACAGGCATCCCTATTGAAGACCTGCTCCAGGTAGGATATTTCCCGCTCGCTATCGCTCTTAAGAAATTCAATCCGGGCAAAGGCTACACATTCAGCACGTATGCAGATTTCTGGATCAGACAGCAGTTCCTGAATGAGATAGATGAGATAGGTGGCCTCATCAGAATATCCCACAAGACCATGGAGAAATATTGGGCTATCTGCAGAAGCAGGGAAAGGCTTGGGATAAGCGATAAAGAATGCCCTCTCAGCGAAGAAAGTGCTTCAAAAATCCGGGAAGATTTAATCGCCACAAACCTCAGGTTGCGGACAACGTATATCATCGAGACAGATCAACTCTTCAGAATGAAGAGCTGGACTTCCATCGACGCTGAAGTTGATGGGCTTTCTCTTGGGGGAAAGCTGAAGAGCAATGATGGATTGGAAAGCAGAGTCGGAAGGGAATCGTTCATGGAGCAATGGCTCTCTGTGCTGGAGCCTGATGAGAGAGAGGCGGTGATGAGAAGATATGGTATTAATGGGCATCATGAGCATATGATGAAAGATATCCCAGCGAGCATGGGAATCGGCACGAAGAGGCTCAAAGCTCTCATGAAAAGCGCTTTGGAGAAGCTTGGCAATGCCTTCCAGGACTGCAAACCAGTCTATCAACTCTTTTTCGGGTAGGAAAAAATATATAAAGATCTGCAGAACATAAGAAGAAATGCCTGGCAAACTGACGAAGAGGCTGAAGCTGACTGAGAAGAGAGTCAGCCCTG
>CAZTOO010000247.1:0-1588 GCA_964615215.1 uncultured Methanosarcinales archaeon | reverse complement strand
ACTAACTTGGTCTTCTCGAGCTCCTTAATGATGTAGTCAAGCTTTTTCATATAGTTCTGGATGCAGGCAGCCACCCTGCTGTCCAACACACGCTCTGCATGGATCTTCTCGCGCCTCTGCATCCGCTTCAGTTCGACGTAACAGGCAAGAGGGTCTGACTTGATGAACGAGAAGATGACCTGCTTGAGGTCATTGAACCATGCATCTGCATAGGGAGCGCATGCTGCATTCACCATGAAGCTCTGGTAGTTGAAGAACTCCCTATCCTTGATGATGCGGTTGGCAAGGAGGGCAAGCTCCTTCAAAAGGGAAGTCTGGGTGAAATCATACTCATAGTCGCGCTTCTGCTGGAGGATGATCTTGGTGACGATGCCTGATTCGAGGATAATGTCACAGACCTTCTGCATGGTGAAAGCGTCATCTTCCACAGAAGGCACTTTCGGATAGTCGTCACAGAAGATGACTGCTGTATTGTCTTCTCCTTCCTTGACTACCTCATATCCCCAGGTCTTCCTGTCCTGCTGAAAAAGAGCCATACACCACCCCTTTGCTCCTGTGATGAGTCGAGAGCTTCCTCTATATCACAGCAAGATGGGGACAGAGACTGTATTTAAATATTTGCATAGGGAGATTGACGAAGGTGATAGGAGGTTATGCTCGATATCTGTTTCTTATCTCTTCTTGAAATCTTTTATTCTAATACAACTGTCAAGAACCGCCTGCTAAAGCAAGCGGCGTGTTCACGCTACTCTAGAGGTAGCGGTTCTTGAGCATGTGTCAGAAATACTCGGTATTTCTGAGCATCATCAGAAACTTCGTTTCTGAGACTCAGAAATCGCAGGGTTCCTCCCTAAGCTGAAGCAGAAGGGGTTCCACCTGGCGATTTCTGACATCTGAAGAGGAGTGTGTGGAGAGCAAGGTTTTAATAGTTCTCTCATATCAGGCCAGCTATGCCTGACTATAACCCCCAATTCCAGAGACAGCAGATGCCTCCTGCCCAAGGACAGCAGCCTCCTCAACAGTTCCAGCAGTTTCAGGAATCGCCTGTCAGCAAGGCTGCCTCTGCAAGAGTGGCTTCCATCACCAAGGAGGTCAACAACGTCAGCAGGCAGATGAGGGTCATAGAAGAGAGGTTCTCGAGCCTTCGCAGGAAAACGCAGGTGACTGACCAGAACATGTTAAACATACATAAGAAGCTGCATGTAGAGGTGGAAGCGATAAAGGAATCCCTGCATGAGCTGAGGGCAGAGGTCTATGATGCCTTGGACAAGATCAAGATCATCAGCAGCGAGCTGAAGACATGCGCATCAAAAGAGGAATTGCGTGTGTATAAGAAATACATCGACCTCTGGGAGCCTATCACGTTCGTGACAAAGGAAGCGTATCCACAAGCCATAAAGGATGCTGTAGAGGAATACCTCGCCTTCAGGGAAGAGGGAAAGGCAAGGGAAACGAAAGGTTTAAAAAAAGTCAAAGCCAGCAAATGAGGTAAGGAGGGCTATCTGCCACAATATGAAAAAAGAGGGACCCCAATGCAAATGCCGCCTAACCAGCCATATCCCATGCCGCCTCCGCCGCCTGACCAGTT
>CAZTOO010000246.1:0-1593 GCA_964615215.1 uncultured Methanosarcinales archaeon | reverse complement strand
GGGTGTTCAGGGCCCCCATGATGGAAAGGATAGTGATCGAGGTAAGAGAGACGAAGAAGATAGTGTCCACATGCGCAGGGTTGGGGTTGAACCGCAGAGGTATGGAAGTCATCTCGGCGCCGCCTATATTGATCCCGCCGACAATGGTGACCACCACTTTCACCAAGACATTGGCAAGCCCGAACATCGCAGGAGCCGCCCCCAAGACGATGATGCTGATGATGGACAGCTGCGAGGACAGCTCAGCGCGCATCTGCTGCTCATTGATATACCGGTCATTGATACGTATGGCCATCTTCTTGAGCAGATGCGCAAACTCCCCACCAGAGTCCATAGCATAGGCGATGAGCTTCACCACCTCGTCGACATTTCTGGATTTCACCCTCATATTCATCTCCCGGAGAGCTTCCTTGACTGTCCTGCCGAGATTGATGTCATTGACCACCTTAAGCAGCTCCTTCCTCAAGAGCCCGAATTCCGGCCTTGCGGAAAGCAGGAGGGCCCTCTCCACAGAATCTCCAGATTCCAGCTTGTTGGCAAGCAGGTTGAGCCAGCTCGAGAGGACATTCTCGATCTGCATGGCCTTCTTGTCTGCCATCCTCACGAAGTAGAACTTGAACCCGAGAATGCAGAGCACAAACACCACAAGAAACGCCACTGCCCCCAGGGAAAGCATCTCTTTCCTGAAATAGGTGAAGTAGAGGATGTTGGTAAGCATCCCTGCAAAGCACGCAACCCCGAAGGCAAGGACAGCAATCTGTCCCAAAATGATGTCTGCGTCCTGCTCGAAATCCCCATACACCAGCTCTTTCTGGAACGCATCAATCTCTCTCCGGGTATGGATCCTGCCGAGCAGCCTGAAGAGCGCGTCGAACATCAGATGACCTCCTGCCTTCTCCGCTTGGCTGTCTGCATGAAGAGGTAATTGATGACAAGCTGGAAGAAGAGCACGATCGCAAACACAAACCCTGTGATGGTAGGGACAAAGACGCTGGCTATCGCGAGAAGCGTCATCACCAGCAGCGGGATGACAACAGCCAGCATCATGTACATCATGGTGAGCGTCTTGATATAGCCCTCCAGCTGCTTCCTCATGTTCCTCTGCTCATCCGCCAGATCCTCGGCTGTCTTATCCAGCACATCTGAGATGCTGGCTCCTGACTGTAATGCAGAGATGAATTCCCAGATGGCTTTCCTGAAATAAGGGCTTGGATTGTTGTCTGACATCTCCTGGAGCACCTGGATCTCTGTCTTTCCCAGGTCTATGTCCTTGACTGCCTTCCTGAACATCTTTGACAGCTCTCCGAAATCGTCCATGGCGATGGACTTGAACACCCTGTAGAGAGATGCCCCCGCAGAGAGCTGGATGCTCATGGTGTTGAACACATTAAGCAGGTATTTGTTGATGAGGAGCATCCTCTTCTTGGTCATGATATGCGGCCTGGTGAGGTTGCCGAAAAATCCCTGTATGCCGAGGACGAGCGCAATTCCGACGAGCACCCAGTAGAGCCAGGTGTCGAATGGCCTGAGAACCATCAACACCCCCGCGGCAAGCGCCGCGAGCGTTACGGCTACCTTCACCACCTGCTCGCC
>CAZTOO010000245.1:0-1594 GCA_964615215.1 uncultured Methanosarcinales archaeon | reverse complement strand
CAATTACTTTCCTCAGCTGTAAAAGCCTTGCTTCTCCAACACTCCCCTTCTTCGTGGGTGTCGTATTAGGGATATGCATAACATCCATCTGACGAATCCGAAGAGTAGGCTTGGGGAGAAAATGCTGTAAGCATGGGGGAAGCAAAAGAAAAACAGAAAAAAGGGCCTTATTTTCTCTGCCCCACTTCCTTGTCAGGATGAACAACGCAGCTTGTCATGTGTCGCTCATTGTCCTATATCTTCCCGATAAGGTCCATGCCTGGCTTCAGGGTCTTTGCTCCCGGCTTCCAGTTCATGGGGCACACTTCTCCCTTATGCTCCTCGACGAACTTCGCAGCCTGGAGCTTCCTTATCAGCTCCTCGATGCTCCTGCCTATGCTGTTGTCGTGGAACTCGAAGGCTTTGATGACTCCCTCAGGGCTGATGAGGAAAGTGGCTCTTAAGGAGAGCCCTTCATTCTCGATTAGCGTCCAATACGCCTTTGTCACCCTGCGTGCAGGGTCTGCCAGCATGGGGAACTTGATCTTCTGGATGGTGGGACTGTCATCGTGCCATGCCTTGTGCACAAAGGCAGTGTCAGTGCTGACAGAGACCACTTCTGCGCCAAGCTTCTTGAACTCTTCGTAATGGTCTGCCAGCTCTCCTAGTTCTGTCGGGCAGACAAACGTGAAATCCGCAGGATAAAAGAACAGTATGAGCCACTTCCCCTTGTAGTCAGACAGGCTGATCTTCTTGACCTGGCCGTTGATGAACGCCTCTTCAGTGAAGTCAGGCGCCATTTCATTGATGTTTACCATGGTATCACCTTAAAAATATTTTATCTTGACTGTGCCTTTCAGGATCCTGCACTGGCAGGCGAGCCTCTCGTTGCCTTCCAGGCCCATGTCCTTCTCTGCCTGGGTCATCTCCGAGAGATTCTCCATACCCTCAAGGACCTCTATGCGGCAGGTGCCGCAGATGCCTGAATTGCAGCCAAAAGCAACGCCTAACTCCTCGCAGGGAGGCATGATAGGGGAGTTGTCAGGCACTTCTTTCTTCTCGTTCTCCATGATGATTTTTGCCATGTGTCATGCCTCTGTAGCATCCTGGAAAACTAGCTCTCGTTTAAATCTATCGTTTTTAATGTAAAAAAGAACAACCTTCTTTCTTGCTCTCGTCTACTTTCCTCCGCAGCGTCTGCCTCCCATGCTTCCCACTTCTGTCTGTCATACTCCTCTCAAGTTGCCTCCTGGCACAGAGCATATCTGCGATGAGATATAGGGGATGGCACCCATATTTAACTATTGTGAACTTCTGTTCGTGACACTCGGACTGGTCCTCCCGTCTTCAATATCCATAACGTTTATATACCCTCTTTTTTGCTCTGTGCATATGTGCGGCATCATTGGTTATCTCGGAAAGAAAGAGCCCACGTCGATAGTGGTGACAGGCCTGAAAAGGCTGGAATATCGAGGTTATGACTCCTTCGGCATCGCATCGCTCGACGATAAGAAGATTAAGCTTTTCAAGAAAGTGGGGAAGATCGGCGATTTCTCAGCATCTGAGCTGGACACTATCAGTTCAGGCATTGCTCTCGGCCATACCAGATGGGCAA
>CAZTOO010000244.1:0-1607 GCA_964615215.1 uncultured Methanosarcinales archaeon | reverse complement strand
AAAGGTCGTTGAAGTCGGTTTTTCCGTACTCTGCAGCGTCGATATAATCCAAAAACATGAGTGCAATGTAGTCTGGCTGGTCCATCATAACAGCTCTTTCGAGCGTCTCATAGGACTGTTCAAATACCCTCCTCACCCTTCCGGTGACAGAAGTGCGCTCAATGATGGGCTTGGATGAGCCTGAGCGTCTGGTTATCTCTTCCCATGCCAGTTCCTGCGAGTCTGTAGGCCCGCTGTTCCCTCCGACGCGGATAGGGTATGTCCTCATCACGCCTATGGTCTGCCGGCAGAACTGCGGAGAGATGCCTGCATCGCTGAGTAATGCTGCCGAGGTGACATCCCTGCTCGTCACATAGGGATAGGTGCCGTGGTTCAGGCTCAGCCCGAAACCCTGGGTCCCTTCAAGAAGAACAGAGTGCTTTCTTTCGATCTGGCGGTAGAGCGCTCTTGCGCTGTCGTTGCAGAAGAAATACAGCTCGGGGTCCTCGAAGGCATAGCCCTGGAATACTTTCCCTTCCCTCATTATTTTGTCTGCCTGCGCGCTTCCTGTGCCCTGCAGGGTGCTTCCTATGCGTTCCCTCATGCCGGCTGCCTGTTCTGTATCCACATGGTCTTTGGTGATGACCATGGCGTTTCTGTCCACCATCAGCCTGTCCGGATAGATGTGATATCTGCGCAGCTCTTCTGCAAGGACATCGATGCTGATGACGCTGTTGGCAGAGAGGTAGAGGAGGCAGCTCTCATTCACCACACCGCAGGGCAGCTGCCTGTTCAGGAAGCGCTGCCCGTTGTTGTAGAAGGTATGCCCAGCCTGAGGGCCGCCCGAACGCACCATTGCGTTATACTCAGAGGCCAGATAAGCGCTCACTTTTCCTTTGCCCTCTGATCCCCATTGCAGGCCTACGATGCAGTCAACAGTCCCCATCGCCGGAACAGAGATGTGCGCCATTTATAAATTTTTATTCCCTTTCCGTACCCACCACACCCCTAAATAACAGAGAGGTGTCTGCGCCACAGAGAACGCAATCTTCAGCAGGTAATAGGGAAGCGTCAATTTCACGAACACGTAGTAGAATGTCATGTGCGGTGAAGCCCACAGGAACGCAATCAGCATGAACACAGTGCTGTCGATGAACTCAGACAAAAAGTTCGACACATTATTCCTTAACCACATGAACCTTCCTTTTGTCAGTTTCTTGATATAATTATAGCTCCACACATCATTCAGCTGCGCCAAAAAGAACGCCACGATGCTGGCGATGAATATGCGAAGAGAAGTCCCGAAGATATGTTCATATTCTGTAGGATCAGCCAGCTTCCTTGAAGCAGCAGGCAGCCACACAGAGAGCATGATGATCAACAAAGTAATCACCAATACAACCATCCCGGTGCGCACCATCTTATAGCTTCTTCCTTTCCCATACACTTCAGAGACAATGTCTGTGATCAGGAACATGATAGGCACAGTGAGTATGCCCACAGATGCCTCAAACAGCGTAAAGCCGAACAGCCTGAAAGCAGCGATTTTGCTTCCAAGGACATTGGCAAGGATGATGGCCATGATATAGATGCCGAACAGGTAATAGAACCTCCTTTCCAATGCAGGG
>CAZTOO010000243.1:0-1619 GCA_964615215.1 uncultured Methanosarcinales archaeon | reverse complement strand
CTCGTCGAGAATGTTCATTTCAGCTTAGAGTGGCAGACACCTTATCAGATAGGGAAAAAGCTCATGGAATGCAATGTCTCTGACATTGTGGCGATGGGAGGCACACCAACATATGCTTTTGTCTCGGCAAGCATCAAGAAGGATACCTCAGTAGAGTTCATGGACGAGCTGTACAGAGGCATGTATGATGCTGCAAAAAGACATGAGGTGCTGATTCTTGGCGGAGACACCGCCCACGGCACAGAATATGTGTTCAACATCTGCCTGCTCGGAGAGGTGAAGAAAAAAATGTTGAGATTGCGGAGCGGTGCGAAAGTGGGAGACAGCATCTGCGTCACAGGAACGTTAGGAAAAAGTTCTGCAGGGCTTCATCTTCTTCTCCAGGGAAAAGAAGGATACACGAATGGTTACAAAGAACCGCTCTCAAGGACAGCGAAAGAAGGCCAGAGAATAGCAAAATACGCGCATGCCATGATTGATGTCAGCGACGGGCTTGCCTCTGAGGTGAAACATATTTGTGAAGAAAGCAAAGTTGGCGCAGAAGTATATTATGAGAAGATTCTGTTATCGAAGAAGACAAAGGAGGCAGCAGCAACTGTCGGAAAAGATGCACATGACTACGCTCTTTCCGGCGGAGAAGACTTTGAGCTCGTGTTCACGATGCCTGAAAAAGGTATTCAGAAACTCAAAAAGACGTTTTCTGATTTTGCTGTTGTTGGAAAGATTGTGAAAAAGAAAGAAGGAATCATACTCATAAAAGACAAAGAAAAAACGCCATTGGGCGATGGATACAATCACTTCACTTGAGGTTTAATTTCTTCCTCAGATTCTTCAGCATGTCCGTCGTCATCTCAGCCATCCCGTATTTATGTTTCCAGCCCCAGTCCTTGCGCGCTGCAGAGTCATCTATACGTTTAGGCCAGGAATCCGCGATCTTCTGCCTGAAATCAGGATTGTAGGTGCAGGTGAATCCAGGGATGTTCTTTGCGATCTCGTCGGCAATCTCCTTTGCCGAAAAACTGATGGCTGCCACGTTGTAGGATGTCCTGACTTTCACCTTTTCGGCAGGCGCTTCCATCAAATCAATTGTGGCTTTTATCGCATCTGGCATGTACATCATGGGCAGCACCGTATCTGCACGCAGGAAGCATTCATATCTCTTTTTCTGCAGCGCCTCATAATAGATGGCAACAGCATAATCTGTTGTACCACCACCGGGAGGCGCCACATAGCTGATCAGCCCGGGATAACGGAGGCTCCTGACATCAACCCCGTATTTCTGGAAATAATAGTTGCACAGAAGTTCGCCGGACAATTTAGTAACACCGTACATAGTATTGGGATCCATGACCGTCAGCTGGGGCGTATTGTCTTTCGGTGTGTTGGGTCCGAAAGCAGCGATAGAACTTGCCCAGAAGATCTTCAGTTTCATATCCTTCGCCAGGTCGAGCATGTTCTTCAGGCTGACCATGTTCACGTCCCACGCAAGGTCCGGATTCTTCTCCCCTGCGGCAGAAAGTATGCCGACGAGATGATAGACAGTGCCTATATCATATTTCACAATGAGCTTCTTCAAAGCTTCCTTGGAGTCGGCCTCGTTCTGCTCCCTGGCCTTCTTC
>CAZTOO010000242.1:0-1620 GCA_964615215.1 uncultured Methanosarcinales archaeon | reverse complement strand
ACTCTTTCCAGGATTTCTGACCCCCATGACATGGACAGCATGATCTATGCTGATGGAGCAGGTGCTACGCTCGTCGAAGCAAGGGAAAGTCACCTCCTTTCTGGCATACTCTCTCACGCCAGCAGGTCAGATACCCATAAGGAAGCATATCTCCTGTGGATGGGCAAGTCCTCCAATCCAGATTATGGAGACAGTTCCCAATTCCTCAAGATGGACGGACATGCTGTCTTTAAGTATGCGTTAAGGACAGTCCCCGGTGTCGTCAAGGAAAGCCTTGACAGGGCAGGCCTGTCACTCCCTGACGTGCACATGGTCTTTCTCCATCAGGCCAATGCCAAGATGGATGAGAAGATACTGGAGCGTCTGTTTGGGCTTTATGGCGTGAAGGACAATCCTCCCCATATCATGCCCATGAGCATACCGTGGCTCGGCAACAGCTCTGTCGCGACAGTGCCTACACTCCTTGACTTGGTGATGAAGGGGGAGGAAGAGAGGCTGAAAGAGTATAAAATCCATCCTGGCGATGTCCTTGTCTTTGCGTCAGTGGGCGCAGGCATGAATGTCAACTCAATCGTGTACAAAGTGCCTTACAGCTCTTAGAGCAACCTCTTTGTCTTTCATTACCTTTTTTTGTGTATAACCAAAATGAAAATTTTATAAATACACTTGCTTTCCTCTTCTTTAGGGTGGTAGCATGGATGTGTGCGGTCAGGATATCTATCTTCATTTAATGCCCAGTGAGAATGCTGATATCGAAAAAAGAGTGGCATCTGGCCGGCCTCTGCCTTTCGGTGCCCTGCATACTGACCATATGTTTATCATGAGTTACCAGGATGGCGCATGGCAGAATCCCAGAGTCATGCCTTATAGACCTCTTTCTCTTGATCCCATGGCTTCTGTCCTGCATTATGGCGGAGAGATCTTTGAGGGGGCAAAGGCTTTCAGGCATGAGGATGGAGAGCTCTATACGTTCAGGATAGACAGGAATGCAGCACGCTTTAATGTTTCTGCGGAAAGAATGAGACTGCCACAGATTCCCGTAGAGGATCAGGTCAATGCAATCCACACTCTCCTTGATGTGGACAGAAAGTGGTATCCTTCCCAGGATGAGGCATCTCTGTATATCAGGCCCTTTATGATAGCGACAGAGCCTGTCTTGGGACTCAGGCCGAACAAGGAATTCATGTTCTGTGTCATCCTCTCTCCGAGCGGCCCTTACTACTCAGGCGGGTTCAATACTGCGATAAAAGTCCTTATCCAGGACAGGTACCACAGGGCAGGCCCAGGAGGCACAGGAGAGGCAAAGACAGGAGGCAATTACGGAGCCTCATTGGCGCCGCAGGAGATGGCCCAGGGCGTTGGGGCAAGCCAGGTCCTTTATCTTGATTCGACGAACACCTATATCGAGGAATACGGCGCGATGAACCATTTCCATGTCACGAAAGACGGGGTATTTATCATTCCGCAGTTCTCCGGAACAATACTGCGTTCAATCACTTCCCAATCTATTCTTGAATTGGGCGCTATCATCGGCCAGAAAGTAAGACAGGAGGATGTTACCCTGGAAGATTTTCTTAATGATATTGAGAACGGAAGCATTATTGAAGCAGGCGGTCTAGG
>CAZTOO010000241.1:0-1625 GCA_964615215.1 uncultured Methanosarcinales archaeon | reverse complement strand
TAAGAGTCATCATTGCTGTCTTTGTAGAAATGCACAGCATCAGTCAGGTCCTGTAAGGTGGCGAGAGTGGATTCGTCGAACGGCCCTACTTTTGTCCTTCTCAGTTCAGCCATATGCGCTCCAGTCCCTAAGGCAGTACCCATGTCATGTATCAGTTTCCTGATGTATGTCCCTGCCTGTGTGCCTGCCCTGAACAGTATGTCCTGCCCCTCAATCTCCAAGATGTCGATATAATACACTTCCCTTTCCCTCACCTGCCTCTTGACTGCGGATTTCACCGGAGGCAGCTGCTTCATCTTCCCCACAAACTTTGCGATGCCCTCCCGTATCTTCTCCTCAGGCAGTGCAGCATGGAGATGCATCAATGCCACATACTCCTTGCCTGCAGGAAGCAGCGCCTGGACTATCCTTGTGCCTTTGCCGACTGCAATAGGCAGCACCCCGGTCACCTTCGGGTCCAGAGTGCCTGAATGGCCTGACTTGTTCAGCTTCAGTATCTGCTTCACATATGCAGACACCTGATGGGAAGTAGGCCCTTTCGGCTTGTCGACATTGACGATTCCTGATTTCAGCAGCTCATCAGCAGTCCTTCTGTCTGGAGACTTGCCGAACCTGTCAGAAGTGTCAGCCTCCTTGCGCAGGAGGAGCTTGCGCTGGATTTTTTCGTATGGGAGTGCACTCATAGGAAGGAAAAAACACAGGCTGTTTATAAAGATTCTCACTGGGTGCTTCAGAACGCTAAACGCTCTCCTGCCATGCTTGCTCTTCGGATGATATACCTAGCTGTACTGACTACGAATCTGAAGAGGAGTGTGGGGGTCTAAAGCTGTTAAAGCCCTGGAACAAAAGCCGTAAGGATTTAAGCAACAGAAGCTTACTCTTAAGAGGAGTCGTATAAACAACAGTGTGAAAAAGAATCACTCAACGAACTGCTTGTCGGGATCTATCTCTTCATGACCATCTATCTTCTCGTCGACCATATCCTTGATGGCAGCAGCCTTCTCCTCCACAGCCACGAGAACAGATAGGTCGCCGAAATTCTCCTTTGCGCATTCCTCGCAGAAGAAGTCATGGGTGCCTTTCACTACAAAAGAAGCTTTAGCGTCGCATATCATGCATTTCTTAGGCATGGGAGGCGTATAAGCATCCGAGATTTATAAATCTTATTCCCAGAGACGCTTATGGAATGCCCTTCAGGCCTGATGAGAGCTCTTCGTCCTTGAGGTTCTTGCAGAACTCCTTGGAATGGCACTCATTGAAATCCATCTTCAGCGAGTCAGGACAGAGCGCGCAACCCGGATCGCAGCTCTCCTGCGAGAACTTGGTGCAGTACTTCTCGTCGTAGGGGATGCAGCCTGAGAGGAGCAGAACTAGAACAACAGCCAGTATGAATATGGGGAAAATCTTCATGTTTGTCACTCATCTGTATTTTTCCGGCAGCAGCTTCTGGAGCTCTTTCAGCTTCCGGTCGCTGCCCTTTTTGCAGACCAACAGTGCATCAGGAGTGTCCACCACGATGAGATCCTCAATCCCGACTGCAGCGACAAGCCTCTTCTGGCCCACCAGGACGCAGTGGGAAGTGTCGATGCTCACGACATTTCCTTTCACGACATTGCCGTCCTTGT
>CAZTOO010000240.1:0-1629 GCA_964615215.1 uncultured Methanosarcinales archaeon | reverse complement strand
GCTCTAGGTTCATCTTCGCTTTAGCAAGATATTCTTTTGCTTTTTTATTGTCGGGGGCTGTTATGATCAATCCTTTGTGCTTCTTGCCTTTCTTCTCAACTATCCTTGCGCTCTTAAAGCAGTCCTGCACAATATCTTTCATCTTCTTACCTCTTTCATGAATCTGATGAAGTTCTCCTGGCCGAACAAGATGATACCTTTCTGTACTGCATCTCTCAATGCGGTGTTTGGCTTCTCCAGTTCATTCTTCAACTCTTCATGTGTGAAGCTTAAGGAATGAATTTTCTTCAGTTGCGTCTTCTGGATCATCATTATGGCCTGTTCTATCTCCTTGAAATTCTCTTTCTTTGAGACCATATTCAGAATATCAATATCATTCGCTTCTTTTACGGAGTGAAGGATGCTTCCGTAGATAATCAATGAGTCTGTTTTGTTTTCTAAAGGTTTGAAATTTGTGAGCCATCTCTCCTGCTTTGCTGCCTCTTCTGCCAGGATCAGGGAGAGGTGCCTTTCTGTGAGAGGGTTGCTCCAGTTCAAGGATGCAGTATAGGTGCTTGTCTCTCCTCTTCCAATTTTCTCTAATATAATGAGCTTCTCTTTCTCTAATTTTTTCAGGAGCTTCCACATGCCGACTCTTGACATACCTATCGCTTCCGCTAATGTGGTCACTATTTTTGCATTTTCCATATCCTTCAGGAGAATCTTCAGGACTTGTTTTTCCGTTTGTTCCATTGTTTCCTCTGAGTTAATAGTTATTAACTTAGAGTTACTAGTAATATTTAAATTCTTTGTTTTCTGCATATGCTTCTCTATGATTTCTCTCTTAATAAGCGTTCTCCAAGAAATTCCGGAAGATTTAGTGATACAAGCTCTATGATCTCAGGCTTACGAATGCAAAGGTTTCGGGTGCTTTCGGAATATCTCCGGTTTTTTCTCACAAGGTTTTATTAAGCGGAAAAATACGTCATTTACCATGAAAAGCCCCGAAAGCCTTAAATACCAGATGGTATCTAACGGTATCATGAACAAACAGATCAACATCCGGCTGCCTCAGAACCTGCTGGCCTCTGCAAAGAAATATGCACAGAAGAACGGTTATGAGAGCCTACAGGAACTGATCAAAGTCAGTCTGAGAGAGAAGCTTTACGGTGAGGAAGAATTGACGCCTCAAGAGATGAGACTGGTAAAGGCATTTCTCAAGAAAGCAGATACCGAGGATAAGTACGGCACAGAAGAGGAGCTTTTCAGGAAACTGAGAAGATGATGTACCTGCTCAAGCCACATTCGTTCTACCTCGAACAGTTCGGAGAGCTGCATCCTGCTACGCAACGGCAGTTAGGTACTAAACTGGAATACCTTAAGAAACACCCATTCAGGAACAAAAAGATCAAGGGCATACCTCTCAACCTCTTCAGGATACAGTTTGAAGACGATCATAAGCAGAAAAGGCTCATCTATCTTGTGGACCCTCCTTTCGTCAAGCTTCTCTTTATTCTTAACCGGAGCAATGACTATAAAGACCTGAGAAAGTATCTGAAGAAGCTAGGCTGCCTGTGATATTCCCAGCAGTTTGGGCTGTGGAATGCAAAGGTTTATATGGGAGAAAGGGATAACCTTCTGTAGCAGGAA
>CAZTOO010000239.1:0-1692 GCA_964615215.1 uncultured Methanosarcinales archaeon | reverse complement strand
GATATGGCTGTTGCAGAAGAGGCAGGTTCTGCTCCCCAGGCAGCGCCATCAGGAGGCTCTGATGCTGACTATTCCACCACCAACGTCCAGGTTGAGGGTGTGGATGAGGCAGATATCGTTAAGACTGACGGCAACTATATCTATGTCATCACAGGCAACAAGATCGCTATAGTAAAGGCAGTTCCTGCTGAAGAGGCAAAGAAAGTCTCTGAGATCGAAGTGAAAGGCACTCCGAGAGAGATGTTTGTGAATGGTGACAAATTAGTCATCTTCACTACGAATTACAGACATTATTATCCCAAGCCTCTGCCTATGATGAGGGGGGGCATTGCAGTCACTGAAGATGTTGCAGTAGTGGATTCTTCCTCAGAAGATAGTGAGCCTGAAGTGGACCCTGTAGAGAGACTCATCCCTTTCCCGGATTATGGGGGTTCCTATACCTCGATATTGCTCTATGACATCTCTGACAGGTCCTCGCCTACATTAGACCAGACTGTCGTGCTGAGAGGCGACTACTTCAACTCAAGGATGATCGGCGACAAGGTGTATATGATCGCCAACGAATATGTCTATGGAGGCAGCCCAATCCTGCCGTGCGTGTATACTGTTATTGGTGGAGATGTGACCTCACGATGCCTTCCAGCTACCGACATCTACTATTTCGACTATCCTGACAGCTATGAGTTCTCGAACATCCTGGCTATTGATCTTTCTGATTACAGCCAGTCAGAGACTACTGTGCTCAAAGGTTCCTCTCAATCCCTGTATGTGTCTGAGGACAACATCTACCTCACCTTCCCGAAAAGGCTGCCATGGTATTACATGGAGATGAAGGTCATGGATGAAGTGTATCTGCCTTTATTGCCAGCTGACTATCAGCAGAAGATTCAGAACATCAAAGGCTATGACATCACAGAATCTTCCAAATACAGCGAGATCCAGTATCAGTTCCAGAGATGGGCTAACTCTCTCACTGTAGAGGAAAGAGAGCAGATGTATGCTGATACTGAAGAGAAAGTCACTGCAGTGCAGAATGCAGCCTACAAGGAGATGGAGAAGACTGTCGTGCAGAGGATTTCGGTTGATGGCATGACTGTTAAACCTGAAGCCTCAGGTGAAGTCCCAGGCTATGTGCTGAATCAGTTCTCTATGGACCAGTATGACAGCTACTTCCGTATAGCAACCACCACCAACCAATGGAGGGATAAGAGCTCCAGCAATGTGTATGTGTTGGATGAAGACATGAAGACTGTCGGTGCTCTAGAAGAATTAGCTCCAGGAGAGCAGATATACTCAGCCAGGTTCATGGGAGACAGGCTGTATCTGGTGACCTTCAGGCGCATAGACCCTCTGTTTGTGATCGATCTGAGCGATCCTTCAGAACCTGCTGTGCTTGGCAAGCTGAAGATTCCGGGCTATTCCAACTACCTCCATCCTTATGATGCCACCCATATCATCGGCATAGGCAAGGAGACAGAGGAGGACAAGGAAGGAGACTTCTCCTGGATGCAGGGAGTGAAACTGGCACTCTTTGATGTTAGCGATGTGGAGCATCCCAAAGAAGTGGCAAAGTATGAGATCGGCGACCGCGGGAGTGATTCCTATGAACTGAACGACCATAAGGCATTCCTATTCTCAAAGGAGAAGAACCTTCTGGTGATACCCGTCAGGGAAGCAAAGATAGACCCAAGC
>CAZTOO010000238.1:0-1692 GCA_964615215.1 uncultured Methanosarcinales archaeon | reverse complement strand
ATGCTGAGGGCATTGTGAAGATGAGATTCATCCTTGACATTGACAACACCCTCCACTACAACTCCACATTACCCTCTTCATTCAACATAACCAAGACAACATCTCTGAATCTCTCGACCTATCTCGCTCTGCCTGAAAACACCACTCTTCTGCTTTCCGACATCAGTGACGTGGATGCAACCTTCAACAGCACCACCAATATCATCACTATAAATCCTTCATCTTTCACATATCAGGAAAAATTCATCACACTGCTCCTCATGGACAGCTATGGAAGGACAGAGACGCTCCAAGTACCTGTTATCATCAACACCTACAGAGAGCCTGGGCAGAGATATTCTCTTACCTATGCAGACAATGTCCTGGCAATCAATTTGGAGCGTTACTTCGGCACACAGCCTGTTGCAGTTGGCTCTACAGAGTTACCGATAAAGATTGAAAACAATTATCTGATGCTGACAGTGCCTGAGAAGATGTTCGGCAGCTATGCAGTCAGGGTCACGTCCCTGCCTGAAGACAGCCTTCCCTACAGCATCACTTTTATGATAGACATCAACACCTATAAAGTGCCTCTCCCTCTGCCTTTATCGAATGAAACGCAGGAAGAGACAGCTTTGAGGGAGAAAGTCTCCTATGACATCAATAAGTATTTCCCGAACAGGAACATCAACATCACAGCTTTGGAGCAGACACCTGAGAACACAGTCTCTTTGGCCATACAGCTGCATGCTCCCTCAGGCACAACAGGCTCTGCGCAGCTTTCAGGCATAGCCAGCATCTCAGACCTCAAGAACATCCATTATGTGGAGAAGCTCGCCGTCATCAACGGCCAGCAGCAGGTCTATCCAATCTTTGCAGTCAACCACCTCAACATCTCGAACGCCACCATCATCCTGCCGAAAATCGCTTCAGGAAACGTCATCGTGAAGTGCGAGGACTGGAACTTCCAGACAGATATATGCGACGGGGAATGGCAGGAAACAGGTATACAGTATGATGAGGACAGCATTCACTTATGGTTTATGGTGAATGGCTTTACTGCCTACACCACCACCTACAAGTCGAACCAGACTACCAATCCCGTGTATTATGATTATGCTTTTGGTTATTCAGACACAAGAAATATGTCTCCGAACAGTATCTCCCCAACTGCAGTGGAGCACGACAATAAGCTGGCGCTCAACTGCCCAATCAATAACACTATTGCCCAACAGTGTGATGATCTGGAATACAGCGACCTCAACCGCAGTTCAGACGGGTGGAACGGCACCTCAGCACCTTCTATGACATTCATAGTACCGCCTGGCCAAAATGAGACTATGCATTCCTTCCTGCGCTTCAACTACAACATCACCGACACCATCTCCACCATCCAGAAGATCAATTTCACCTATGTCGGCTGTCCTGACCAGTATGTCTGGGATGATTACACCTCTGCTAACAACCAGACCGGAACAAACGGCATACTCGGCCTGTATGTCTATAACTTTACCTCAGGGAATTATACGCTTCTCCTCAATCAAAGCAGCCTTATTACACAGATAGGAGCGAGGCTTACTTGTATACCTTTCACTCTTAATGCACAGCTCAACACCAGCACCAACCTCTCTAACTTCATCAATGCAACAACCAACTACATCAACTTCCTGATCTATGACGTTTCGGGAGCGTATGTGAAGAATGCCTATAATG
>CAZTOO010000237.1:0-1706 GCA_964615215.1 uncultured Methanosarcinales archaeon | reverse complement strand
CGTATGAGCTGAAAGAGTTTGACATACAACTTGAGTTCGTGACAGTCACACCTCTCGAGGATGCTATCAAGACCATCAAGCTGAACGTCATAGTGCCCAGCATGGTAGGCACAGAGATTATGCCTGACATCAGGATCATCAAGAATGTGGAGATGCTGGATGAGACGCATTACAACATTTCCATAATAGTCATCAGCCTGAGGGAAGATAATCTCACAGACATCAGGATAAAGGACGACATCAGCATGCTGAGGAAGATAGTGTTTGATCCGAAGGATTTCAACGTCACTGAGGGGGCCCTGATACTGACTATCCCGCTCCTTGAGTCATACGACACGATGGAATTCAATTATTACGGAGAGAGCCCTGAGCTGATTGACGTCAAGAAGGCAGAACTCATACCTGACGACAGGAGGCTGATAGCCCTTTCCACCACAGGCTTCATCCGCTTCAGCACCATGGGCATGGGAGCAGGCCTCATCAAGGGCATATCCCCTTTCTGGATAGAGATGCTCTTCCTGATAGCATTGTTGGTGCTCATCCTGCTGCTGCTGTTCGGGAGGAGAAAAAGAAAGAAGAAGCCTAAGGAAGAGCATACCGCAAAGCAGTATCATAAAGAGATAGAGAAGCTGGATATAGACAAGCTGAAGAAAGATGTGGAGCGCTTGAGGGAGATGAGAAAGAGATTTGAGACCCATGAAGAAGGCAATAGAGGAAAGAAAAGGAAGAGGTAGGCAGAGCGGGAAACAGCGAGAATGACAGGAAAACAGCCTCAAAAACCAAAAGATTTTTAAATAACAGGAAAACACAAAATGAGCAGTATTTGCAGGGGATATCGTATGAAGTTTAGATATGCAGTGATAGTCTTATTTGCAGTGCTCCTCTCTTCTGCTATTTTTACCTCTGCAATACTGCCTGGAGAAGAGCTTGAGCAGCTGGAGAATTACACGATTTCTGTCTCCCTCAATAACGACGGCTCAGCCCATATCATCCATAGCTTTGAAGTGGTGAATATTGCCACAGAGCCTATCGTTCCTGGAAGGGCAAGGCTCATCCTTTCCCAGAACATCCAGCCTACAAACATCGTGGTGGACCTTGCTGGCGCACGGAAGCTGATTACCGATGAAAAAGTGCAGCTCAAAGACGACAAAGTCACCATCAACTATGAGATATGGAGGCCACTGCTGCCTGGCGAAAGGATAAAAGTCACGATAGACTTCGACAGCCAGGACATAGTCAAGAAAGGCATCATGTTCAGTCAATTGGATTTGGAGCTGAGTGAATTCGACCTGCCTGTCCAGACCATAACTTTCCTGATAACTCCTCCTGAAGGGAAAAGAATCACCTATGCAAACCAAAAAGAAGCTGTTGTCAAGGAGGGCAAGGCGGAGATTGTTTACGACAAGGTCCCTGCAAATAGACCTCATGCAGTAAGCATCGAATATTCTTCGCTCCCCTTGCCCCTTCTCAGCTTCCACGGCTACTGGCTCTGGCTGATACTGCTGTTGATCCCGCTGGGATTTGCAGTAGTCCTGTTCTTCAGGAACAGCAGATACAGGGAAGAGTAAGCCGGAAAAAAGAGGGCATGTGAGCCTTTGAGATAGCTGTAGGTAGAGTGATGTTCTTTATTTGTTGTATTTGATAATCCGATAGATGTATACGAACTATACGACGGATTATCCGAAGAGTCAGCCTGGGAGCAAAGC
>CAZTOO010000236.1:0-1753 GCA_964615215.1 uncultured Methanosarcinales archaeon | reverse complement strand
CCTAATCTTTTCCAGCTCTTTATCAGTGGTCTGCTTCTCTCTTTTTCCGGCGCCTTTCAGATGCGCAATCTCCATCATCGCCTGCTTGAGCTTCGTCTCATCGACTTTCTCTCTCAGCGCGTTCCTGATGAACTCTGTCCTGTTCTGGTAGCCTGCTCTCTTTACGATAGCATCTATCTCAGTCAGGAACCTGCTCTCCAGCTTCAAGGTTATCATCTCAGTCGCCATATAGCCATAGTATATACTCTGGATATATAAGCCTTTCTGATTGTTTTCTGTAAGATTTCCGGGAAGAGGAAGAGTTCCCTCTAAACACTTAAATACCCCTCGTTCTTCCCCTCTCCCATGGAACACCCGAAGATAAAGAAAGTCGTGAAGAGGGACGGAAGGGAAGTTGCTTTCAACAGGGACAATGTCTTCAACGCCATCTGGAAGGCAGTGCAGTCAGTTGGCGGGACTGACAGGGAACGGGCTGAATTCCTCACCAACGAAACTATCAAGACATTGAACGGGAAGTTCGAGGCAGTGCATCCTACTGTAGAGGACATCCAGGACACTGTCGAATCCTCCCTTATCAAGAACGGCCATGCCAAGACTGCAAAGGCCTTTATCCTTTATCGACAGAAAAGGAAGGAGTTCCGTGACCTGCAGAAAGCCATATTAGGAATGCCTACAAAATCAAACCTTTCTTTGAACGCTTTGAAACTCATGAAGGAGCATCTTCTTATTACTGATGAGGCAGGAGCCCTGAAAGAAGGCCCTGAAGAGCTTTTCAGGAGAGTGGCAAAGAATGTCGCGAATGCAGATAAGAGGTATGATGCTCCTGATACAGCAGCGTTGCAGGAAGAGTTCTATGGCATCATGACAGCCCTGGACTTCTTGCCTACATCGAATGTGCTCATGAACGCAGGCACAAAACTCCAGCAACTCGCACCTTCTTATGTGATACCTGTCGATGACAGCCTGGACAGCATCTTCGATGCTGTTGCTTTGGCTGCATCCTGCCAGCAGGCTGGCGCAGGCACAGGCTTCAACTTTTCGTCTTTGAGACCGAATAACGAATGGCTCTCCACTGTCCGCGGCTATTCCAGAGGCCCTGTCTCGTTCCTCCATATCTTCGATGCAGCCACAGAGACCATCAAGAAAGGCGGCCGTAAGAGGGGAGCAAACATGGCCATCCTCTCAGTCAACCATCCAGATATCCAGGAATTCATCACCGTCAAGGACAAGACACGCACCCTTAAGAACTTCAATCTTTCTGTCGGCGTGACAGACAGCTTCATGGAAAATTTTAGGAGAGAGAGGAAGCATAAGGTGATCAATCCGAAGACCAATGAGCCTGTCAAGGAAGTGAATGCCAAGGATATCATGGATTTGATTACCTTCTATGCCTGGCGCTCAGGAGAGCCTGGTGTGGTGTTCCTGGACAAGATTGCCAAAAGCAATCCGGTGCCTGAGATACCCCTGAATTCGACAGACAGCTGCGCAGCCCTGCTGCTGAATCCCTATGAGACCTGCATGATAGGCAGCATCAATGTCGCTAATTTCGTCACCAATGGCGAACTCGACTATCCTAGGCTGGGAACAGTAGTCAGCACTGCAGTGCATTTTCTTGATAACACGTTAGATGCTTCTAACTATCCTTCAAAGAAATGCGAGACCATCACGCTGGCTAATAGGAAGATAGGGTTAGGCATTATGGGCTTTGCTGACCTGTTGTATCAGTTAGAGATACCGTATGATTCAGAAGATG
>CAZTOO010000235.1:0-1767 GCA_964615215.1 uncultured Methanosarcinales archaeon | reverse complement strand
GCTCATACGGCGCCTTGACCAGCACTTCAATGAGGGTTGACTGCCCGGGCTCAAGGACAGGGATGATCAGGTTCTGCGGCCATGCCCAGTCTGTGAGAGACTTCACCTTGATGTTCGTCAAGGTGTCTTTATTCGTCTCTAGAGCAGTCACTCTGAAAGTGAATTTCCTCACTTCTCCTGGCTCAGCCCAGATGCTCACGGGGTTGATCTTCAGCTTGTTCACTGTGTCTTTGACAATGAAGCCTCCTCCTGCGCCTCCTCCAGCTCCAGCACCAGCTCCTGCGCCTCCGCCTTCAGGCGGTGGTGGTGCAGGCATCGGCACATAGATTGAGGAATTCGTACCGGTGAAGGTATACGTGCCGAAATAGGTGTAATTCATCTCCTGGAACACTTCCACTGACGCCATCACTACAGGAGTCACATTTGACAAGAACGTAAATGAGGTCTGGTAGGTCCCGTTCGGCGCGACCAGCGGCAGGCTGCTGTTCAGTATGAGGTCAAACAGCATCTCAGATTGGTTGTCAGGGACAAATCTTCCTGTCGGCATTCTGATAGCCCACAAATGCACCTCTGAGAGGTTGATAGAGTAGGTATCTCGGTTTTCGAAAATGAATTCCATGCTGTAGTTGTTCTGTGTCTGTTTTGTCTTGGTGATGGAGAAATAGGAGTTTGAAAGGAACGCAAAGGTCGGCTTTGAGAGGATATCACGGGTCTCGATAGTGTAATTCGCGCCCGCAAAAGAGATGTTGTTCTCCACAACCTGAGGTACGCAGATAAACACTACCCTGCTGGTCACATTGTTCATCAGATATTTCGCGTGGATAGTATTATTCAAGTCCACCACGAGAGAGATTTCAGTCATGTCCGAAGAGCTGCTGAAATAGGTGCAGTTCTCTGTGAAGTCTTTTGTGATGCTGATGTTGGTCTCGCCGCTGAAGTGATTCGTAAGCGTAATGGTTGACACCACATAATGCCCATCAGAAGTGACAGACACTGCTTCTTCGAACTTCACAATATTCGAGCTTCCAGTCCAGTTTCGGGTGTCAGAGGTTCCGCCCATGACTGTGCCTATGTTGTTGGTGGTGTTGCCTATAGTGTAGCTTACTGAATAGATGGGGTCAGGGTTGGCGGTGTTGTCGACAGTAAGGTCTCCATTGAGGTCGACTGAGAACGGCTGTGCAGGAACGTAGGTGATGTTTCCATATTCTCTTACGATGACATTCACTGCCATAGCTGAGACTGAGGCTGCTGTCGAGAGCGATACCACTAGGAAGATAAGTAGAACTATCGCTACCCCCTTCTTTTCATGGGTATAACTAACCATCTGCTGCAGTGAATCCATCTAAAAGTATAAAAAGGTAACCCCCTCTTTCATTTGCATAACCTCTCTCTTATTGCCCAGATATTCTCCCATAAAGCTTATATAGCCATTGACGTGCCTCATCTCTATGAGCAGCCTTGATTTTCCGTATACGGAAGCGAGAGAGGGCAAAGCCTGCATCCTTGTGCCTACCGAGAGGAAGATCTCCAAAGAGCTGCCTGTCTTCTACAATCCAGTCATGAAGCTGAACAGGGATGTGAGTGTTGTGCTGCTCAGGGCACTTGGGAGGAAAGAGCTTGTTCTGGGCTCCGCACTTGCAGGCAGCGGCATCAGGGGCGTGAGGTTCCTTCTTGAGCTGGACAAGGGGCAGATAAAGCAGTTGTTTCTGAATGATATCAATCCTTTGGCTTGTGAGCTTATGAAAAAGAACATGGAGATGAACGGTC
>CAZTOO010000234.1:0-1773 GCA_964615215.1 uncultured Methanosarcinales archaeon | reverse complement strand
GTATGGTACGTGCTTCCAGCCATACGCAAAGAACTGGCCAAGACCTTCATCAAACAGCATGAGCTCTCCCAGAAGGAAGTGGCAAAGATCCTTGGCATCACAGAAGCCACTGTTTCGCATTACACCCATGCGAAGAGAGGGAGTGAATTGAAATTCACCCCAAAAGATATTGAGCTGATCAAAGACAAGGCAAAACTCATTCTTGAAGACAGGAAGAACGTCATGAAACACATGTACGAGCTCTGCGAGAATATCCGTGGGACAAGATGCGTGTGTGAGCTGCACAGGAAGCATGACAAGTCAGTGCCCCATGACTGCAAGTTATGTACAAGGGGATAAAAGAAGGGCGAAAGGGGGGAATCGAACCCCCGCCTCAGGATATCTGCAAGGTTTTACGGTGGGTTCGACGAAGTCGAATCCCGCCGGCTTTTGCTCAAGGTTTTTGCAAAACCTTGCCACAGTCCCGTATACTACCATTATACTACTATCGCCATAGAGCAGGGTGTTGGTTCTGTCTGGGTATAATAAAGTTTTCTATTTTAGAGGAGAAAAGAGAAGAAAAAACCAACCTACATCCTCACCTTCACGTAATAGCTGGACACGATCTTCGTCAGCAGCATCGCACCCAACACCACGATGATAGACAGGTCAAAGGGTATCTGGCTCCAGGAGGTTATCTGCAGGCTCCCTCGATGCAGATACGTCTGGAACAGCATCATCACTATCAATGCAGCGATAGCAGCAAACGAGCAGTTCCTCTCTATGATGAGCTGATGCATATTTTCCCTCTCATCATGCACCTTAGGCAGTTGCATCATGATATGCATCACGTCAATGATGAAGAGGCCTAAGACAATGCCGACTACCCAGAACTTGACAGCGTCTGTCAGACCCATGGCAAACACCAACCCCATAGCAAACGCCAGCACTCCCACATAAAGCCAGCCCTGCCAGGTCTTTGGGGTAAGCCCCCATCCGAATTTACGGTATGTGAACCATTCCGGTTTTCCGAGCATAGTGAATCACCTTCAGTTGAACCGTAAAAGCAGTTTATACGAGACAAAATACACAAGCATGAGCACGCACACCAGATAGCTCATGAAGAGGTAATAAGGCATGGTGATGGGCCTGATGCCATCAATGACTATGACGATGAAAGCGATGATGACCAACGACAAAAACACAATCCTGTTGGCTTTTGCTGCCACAAAGAGCATCCTCTCATCCACCACCCTCTTCTTCTGCACCACTACGGCAAAGGTAGAGATGATCAAAGACAGGAATCCTATGCAGATCAGCCATGTGCCTACACTTCCGAAGCCTGCAAAAGAGGCAGTGCCTACATCGAAGTGATTGAGGACAACCCCCAACACTATCGCCACGATGCCGAAAGAGTATTTCAGGACAGCTCTTGTAGATGTTTCCATGCTTCTCACCTAATTGCCGAATAAGTCCTCCACTTTGCACTTGAACAATCCTGCCAGCTTCAGAGCCAGCTCTAAGGATGGCACATATTTGCCTCCTTCGATGGAGATGATAGTCTGCCTTGTCACAGAGACAGCAGCAGCCAGCTTCTCCTGGGATAAGCCTTGCTTCTCCCTATACTCCTTAAGGTTGTTCTTTGTCAGTACCATTGTAAAGGACACTATACGTAAAGTATGCTTTACTATATAAATGTTGCGTTGAAGAGTCCCGGATTTAACAACTCCAGTGGGAGAAGCCTACTCTAAAGAGAAAAAGACAATAAAGAACTCCAAAAAAGAGAAAGAATCA
>CAZTOO010000233.1:0-1793 GCA_964615215.1 uncultured Methanosarcinales archaeon | reverse complement strand
AGCCATTGACATGAACGCCTATATCCACTTTCAGAAGTTGGTCCTTGAGGACAATGTCATTGTTGAAGGTTGGGATCTGGTGTGCGGCAATGTCATTCAAGGAGAGATTCACAGGGAATGCAGGCGCTGCTCCAAGAGCCTTGATCTTTGCATCTATCTGTTTCGCAACATCAAGAAGCCTGACTCCTGGCTTGACAATGCTCTTGGAATATTCGCGCACTTCACCGGCTATCCTGCCTGCCTTGCGCCAGTCCGAAAGATTTCCTTCCATAATAGAGAGTGATAGGCTTTGCTATTTAAAGGTTGGTCATGGATAAAGTGACTGTCTCTCATTTAAAGGGATGTATAATACGAAGAATAAGGGAGAGTAGTGTGGGAGAGCTAAGGAAGTCAAAGTCCTGCCTTTCCCAAGCCGTAATAGCCCTGTAACAGAAGCTGAATCTTCAGATTCGTAGAGTGAATCGCCAAATCATCAAAAGAGAAAAGAAGTAGAGGATAAAAGACAGGTTTCCATTTGTGAGCGTTTTTCCTTTGTTATTCTTCTGACCTCTTTCTTCCTGGAACAGTCTGCCTCTTATCCTTTTGAACTTCAGTTGTGGGGGTCGGTGGTATGAGTATGACTACCTGAATGCCGTAAAGGTAAAACCTCTAGTGTGGGATACTGGTTGATTTCCATACCAGTATACATATATGTATACTAACTAAGTATTTAAAGATTGTGGTTGTGTGAAAGGTATATCCCAGTAACTATAATACCATGCCTGAGCAAGAAAACGTTTATATAGACAGAGCTTTTAAGCAAGAGGTATGGAGAAGCATCACGGGCAGAAGAAAGGGCAGAAGAAACCACACCCACAGGAACAACAGCCCAAAGATATGAATGAGAACGTGCTGGTGAAGGAGAGGCTCAGAAAGCTTTCTGAGATACGTGATTCAGGCATCGACCCCTATCCCTATTCTTTTGGGAAGACGCATGAGAGCACTGACATCCTGAAGCAGTACAAGGACATCCCGCAGGACCAGCACAGCAAGGAGAAAGTGACTGTCGCTGGCAGGATTGTGCTGCTGAGGAAGATGGGAAAGGCAAGTTTCGGCCACCTGCTGGACCAGAAGGGAAGAATACAATTCTATATCAGGGAAGATGATGTCGGAGATAAAAGCTATGGGTTATTCAGAAAGCTGGATCTTGGGGATATCATCGGTATTGCGGGAGAGGTCTTCAAGACAAAGACAGGGGAGATCAGCATCTATACCAGAGAGCTGACACTTCTCGCCAAATCCATCAGGCCACTGCCTGAGAAATATCACGGGCTGAAAGACACAGAAATGAGGTACAGGCAGAGATATGTGGACCTTATCATGAACCCTGAGATACGGGAAGTGTTCAGGAAGAGGAGCATCATCATCACCAAAATCCGGGAGATCCTCGACAGGGAAGGATTCCTTGAGGTGGAAACTCCCACCCTCCAGCCAGTATACGGCGGAGCGAACGCCAAGCCTTTCGTGACAGTGCATCATGCATTGAACATGAACCTTTACCTGAGAATCTCTGATGAGCTCTACCTGAAGAGGCTGCTTGTCGGCGGCCTTGAGAAAGTGTATGAGATCTGCAAGGATTTCAGGAATGAAGGCATCGACAGAACGCACAACCCTGAATTCACGCTGCTCGAATGGTATGAGGCATATGGAGATTACAACAGAGGCATGGAACTTTTTGAGAGGATGTATGCCGAATGCTGCAAAGCTGTCAATGGCGGCAAGCATAGCGTCACACGATTCCATGTCCAGATGAT
>CAZTOO010000232.1:0-1795 GCA_964615215.1 uncultured Methanosarcinales archaeon | reverse complement strand
AGTTCTCGTAGTTCTCGTTCAATGCTGCGTTACAGTTGCCGTCGCCGCATGCATTGACACCTGGCGTTTCAGCGCTTGGTTGTACGGTACAGCTCTGGGACTCTGATGGCTGGCCGCTAGTGACATAGCAGGTAGGATTTGCTTTCTCGCAAGTCCTTGTCTGGGTGCCGTCAATGCAGGAACTCCATGCACTGCATGCCCAATACGTGTAACATCCGCCACTGCCGCCTGAGGGTTCTGGATCAGCATTGCAAGTATTATCATACCAATAACCACCACACACTCCTCCGCAATCAATACCTGCTTCATTCTGGTTCTGGACGCCGTCTGAACAGGTAGGTACGTCCTTCACGAGCACTGAAACGCTGGTCTTTGTCTTATAGATAACCTGATTTGTTCCGTCGTCAGCCTTTGCGCTGAGATCCAGATAATGATATTTGTCTGCATCCACCTCGGGAGTGGTGAAGACGATAGTGCATACCAGCTCTGCTGTTGTCCCTACATTCTCGCTGAATGCGTCATTGCCTTTCCCGGCAACATAGCCATAACCGTTGTTGAAATTGGTGTAGCCTGTCTCTGAACCATTCCAGCCATATCCATATCCTGGTGATGCAGAATAGCTCATGTCCCTTACGCAGCTCACTGTCTTGAACCTGGAATCGCAGGTGATCTTATTGCCGTCGAGATCGAAAGTGCAGGTATAGGTTGTGCTTGATGCGTCCTTGATCACTGCAGTCACATCCTGTAAAGGCACGACATCGTTGGTGTGAAGGTCTATCTTTGCCTTGAAGGTGATGTCAGTGTTTTCGTTTTCTTGTGTCGGTGCATCTGTGATGCCTAACGTGATTGCCTGTGCAGGGCCTGAAAGGATAAGAAGAGTGATGACGAAGAGGGAGATGCTTAACGAGAGAATCTTATTCGTAAGGGAAGCATCTCTCATCAATCTTTTCATCCCCATCTTTTTTGATGACATCGACATTCCCCAACACTATAATCTATCCATCTTGAGATAGCACAATAATGTGCTTAAGGATAGTCGATTAATGGAGAGGGATTTATAAAGTTTTCTGTGGTTTTAAGCGGAAAAAGCGAAATATTACATTTTTGAAAAAAGTTACATCTTAAGAGGAGAAGGGGTTATGGGGAAGTTGCGTAGTAGCGTCTCTTCTGCACGTAGTAAAGGATGATGGTGGATAGTATGATGATGCCTAATACTGCGAAGAACGTATTCATGAGAGATATTTTCATGCCTACAAGATTGAGGTAGAATACTGTCAGAGGCACTATGGCTATGCTCAACGCAAAGCTCAATGCTGTGCGCTCTAAGAGGTCTATTTTCCTTCTTTCGATAAAGATGAAAGAGATGATGAAGCCTGGCAGGTAGAGGATGTATAGTGAACCGAAAATGATGCGGAAGGACTCCGGGTAGGTCAATGAGGTGAAGAGCGGGAGGATGAGGTAGAGGATGATGATGGCAGCCAGTATCAGATAGAGGTGTTTGAGTTCAAATTCGGATGGCTGTTGCTCTTCTTTCTCTTCCTCTTTCTCGTCTAGGATAAGGTAAGAGAGAAGGAAAATCAAGATTGCTGCTATGATTGAGATGAGCCATGAGAGCCAGCCGAGTTGTGAGGTCTTGAATCTGATGATGAGGAAGCCTGCCACTGCTAAAAGGGATATGAAGGCGTAGTCTTTCCAGGTGGCTGGTTTTTGCTTTGATTTCTTCTGGTAGGAAAAGACGTCTAAGATGCCTGCTACTATGACTATTATGAGTAAATAATTGAGAGTGAGATAAGTA
>CAZTOO010000231.1:0-1802 GCA_964615215.1 uncultured Methanosarcinales archaeon | reverse complement strand
TGCCTATACTGCAGACCAGAAGCTTGTCGATGCACCCCATAAGGATTTAAGAAGAGCGCGCTCAGCAGCCCTTTCGCAGGTGCCGACAACAACAGGCGCAGCAAAAGCAGTCGCGCAGGTCATCCCCCACCTGAGGGGAAAGCTTGACGGCATAGCTGTCAGGATACCAACACCATCTGGCTCATTCATTGATTTTGTCGCTGTGCTGAAAAAAGAGACAACTGTAGATGCCATCAACCATCTGTTCAAGTGTGTCGCAGAGAATGAGCTGAAAGGTGTCATAGAATACACTGATGAGCCTTTAGTCTCTGTAGACATAATAACAAACCCGCATTCAGCCATCTTTGACTCATCTTTGACAAAAGTCATAGATGGGACATTTGTCAAGATCGGGGCATGGTACGACAATGAGTGGGGCTATGCCTGCAGGATGGTCGACCTGATAGAGTATATGTTCAGATAGGTTTTTCTTTTCTTCTGTTCTTATGGCTTTTGCTTCCCCACACTACTCTTCAGATTCGTCGTATGGATATGCAGAAGTGTCTGTTCCAGACGAACTCTTTGAAGAGTAAGCCTGGGGGAAAAGGGCCTTTATCATCACGAAAGGGTCAGACAGAAAGAAACATTCACAACCCAAAGCTGTTCATGAACTCCTTCATCCGCTTGTATTCAGCAAGGAACTTGAAGCCCTGGTCAGTCACTTTATACAGTGTGGTTCCTTTCACCACTTCATGCATGATCAATTGTTTTCCGAGAAGGTCGTTGAGGTAGTCGTTCAGCCGCTGATAGGAAAGGTTTGCTTTATAGAGAAGGTGCGTAGGCTTGATTCCATTGGGTTTGTTCTGGATGGCAGTGAGTATATCCACCACTATCTGCATCTTGTCCCTTCGCTCGGGACGTCCTCTCTCATTGCTCATTTTCTCAGCACCGTAATCAGACTACCTAAAAGTATCAGATATCCTAACAGATGGAACACATGACCTATGACATAGAACCAGGGCTGGATGACATAGAAGATGAAAAACAGCTGGGAGATGAAGATGGAAGTGAATCCTAATACCACGCATAATGATGCCCTGGTCTTCTTCTTCTTGTAATTCAGGTAATATGCCCTCAGGATATACCCCAGCAGTATGGCAGCCACAGCATAGAAGGCATTGTACATGCCAGAAGCGCCTCCCAGCATGACTCCGAACACAGCTAGTATCATGAGCAGCGAGATGATGTTCCTGTCCTTGAGCTTATGGCTGATGATCAGCAGCATCATATAGGCAGAGACCATGAGCATGGTGTAGGCCACATAGCCGAGATTCTTGATGAGATAGATGGTGGGGATGACTGTAAACAGGTCCTGGAGCCTGAAGACCTCCAGTGCAAGCAGGGTGATGACAACAGCCTGCGTGATGAACGAAACTGCGATAAATATAAATGCCAGGGAGAAATAGAAATGCTTCTTGTCCTTGACAATCTTGTATATCTTATAGCTGTAAAAAGCGATGAACAGCGTGACAAAGAACGTGATGAACTCAAACACAGAATCGATGCCGAAAAACCATGACGGACTGGATATGATGTTCATAGTGCTTCCCCCAAGTGGTAGTTTCCCACCTATTTATACCTATCGTCTAAAACCTTATTTTGCTTTATAAAGTTTATGGATTCGCTGTCCTGACAGCCCTTTCATAATGGCTTTATATATCGGGCTCCTTATAGTGTTTATTCAAAATCAAATGCATCTAAAAACACTATGGATTAAAGAAAGGTGAAGACAAGGAGTTTATGAGGAACCTACCCTGAAAGAA
>CAZTOO010000230.1:0-1804 GCA_964615215.1 uncultured Methanosarcinales archaeon | reverse complement strand
AGGCGGTCGATGGCCGAGGTGCAGGGGCTCAGGACAGCATCAGTCGATGCCATCAAAGCAGAGACAGGAACAATAGACGGCTCTGCTGCCTACTGGTTCGACAGCCTTTCAAACAACGTGGCGCGCGCAGAAAGATTTGCAGAAGAAGCCTCTATCAAAGACGAGCAGGGATTCGACAACTGGGTGCTTTCAGGAGCTGCCTCTTATGGTGCACTGATGGATATCAGCGCACTCCAGAGAACTGATGAGAAAGGCAGTCTGAAAAGCAAGTTTGATGATATCATAGGAGAGACACGCATCAATGCCATAGGCTATTCAATCAACAATATGGCCAGAATCAGCGCCAATCAGTTCTATGAGCCTGTTCCTGTCGATAAAGCGCTGCCTAGAGTATCCTATAAAGGTTCGGAAGTGACCATCACGTTCCTGAAAACAGGTGTGCCGGTGATAACAACATTCCATAGAGAGCTGTTGGAGTCTTTGGACTATAAGGCTAAAGTGAACATAGACGGCCATGAGACTGTGGTAAAGTGGGATGCGATGCAGAGTGAAGAAAAGGATGAGAAAGGGAATGTCATCCAAGAAGGGTATAGAGGCATGACCTTCGACAGGCTCTACAACATGGCACTCGAGCAGATCAGCAAAAAGGAGAAGAAGAGAGAGGATAAGCTGAGAAGCCAGGCCCAGACAAAGGCACTTTCTGCGATGCATACAGACCATGCCAGGATGGCCTATAAGGTTTGAGTATTCATTCTTTTCTTGTTGTTACTTACTGGTGATTAAAATAGAAAGGTTTAAATAAGAGCTCTTCTTTATAGAGCATAACATGACACATGCTGCGACTCTAGACCAGCCTGGCGGTGCAAAGGCATTCAAAGCCAGAGATATCCTCACCTGGAGAGGCGGTGAGGTAGAAGGTATCAGAGGCTTTGACCAGATTCTTGTGCCAGAGGCTGTGCTGCAGGAGACAAAAAGGAACGGCCATACTGCCTATGCCCTACTGGGAGACAGGTCTGATTACGTCATAGTGCAACTAGGCGGAGAGGACAACAGGAGATATTTTCTGATGCCGACAGCAGGCTTCAATGCGTCAAAAAGCGTCCTCACCAGCATCTATGACTATATGGACAGCCTCCATTACCAGCTGCTCAACCCTATAGAGAAAAGGAAGTTTGAGTGGCAGGAAACAAGGAGAGAATGGCAGGAGGCAAGAGTGGTGGCACAGCAGAAAGCAGGAGTTGCAGCAGCAACATTGCTCATTTTGGGGAGCCTCACCACAGGTGTGGCATCAGGCTATGCCCAGAAAAGAACGCATGCGCCTGTCTGCACGGATGAAGTGAAGATCGTGTTTGAGCAGGACCAGTATGAACATACCGGAAGCATCGACCAGAAAGTGGATGAGAGCTTTGCAGAGCACGCCCCTTCGCCCAAAGAGTATCTCAGCGATCTCATAGAGTTCGAGAAGCCTATGGAAAAGGAAGAAGCACTCAAGCCTGTGCAGGAACTGCCGAGCTATATCACCAAGAATGTCGAGACCATACTTGAAAACGACTCGCACAGGACAAAGATGAGCCTGGATTATGCACAGGTCATGAAGTATGATGCGACCATCAAGAAAGCTGCTGCAAAATATCACATAGACGCTGACTGGATACGGGCAATCGCCATAGTGGAGAGCGAAGGCAAGAGCCATGACAAAGACGGCAAGGTGGTGGAGTCTGATGCCGGAGCAAAAGGACTGTGCCAGTTCATGGAGGCTACGGCAAAAGCATATGGACTGATTGACGAGAAAGGCGACCACAGG
>CAZTOO010000229.1:0-1810 GCA_964615215.1 uncultured Methanosarcinales archaeon | reverse complement strand
TGCTGTCATGCTGGCAGTCAGCATCATACTGCTTTTTCTGCTGTAAAGGGGTCATTTCTTCCTGAACATGGTGAAGAGCGAGAGCTTCTTCTCTTTTGCTTCTGTAGGCTTGCCTGGAGAGGATTTCCTTTGTCTTTCCTTCTTCTTCTGCAGGGCGCTGTCCAGCCTGAGAAGTCCGTCGGTGAGGTCATGGAAGTGCCTCTCTTCTTTCTCAATAAGCGGCTTCATCCTCCTCCTGTTCTTCCGCAGCGCAGCATACTGCTTTGCCGTCGACTTTATCCCCGAATCCAGCATCTTGGACTGCTGCTCCATCATCGTGGTGAGCCTCCGGTTCAGCCCGTCGACATTCTCAGGCCCTGCTTCAGGCGGTGATCTCTGCGGCATCCTCCTCTGTTCAGAAAGCTCTTTGATCTCTTTGGCAACCACCTTCTCATCCTGTGCGATAAGCTTCTCATCCTTCCTGAACATGCTGAAGAGCCCCCTTCTGCCTTTTTTTGATGTTGCCGCTTCCTTCCTGAGCTTCTTCACTAACGCTCTCTCCAGCCTCTCATCCGTGCGTATCTTCCTGAGGGTCTCTTTGATCTCGCTGTCTTTTGCACCTTCCTTCTGGAGCCTTTCCAGCTGCCCAACATCTTTCCTGGAGTGGGCAAGGAGGACATCTGCCTCTTCCCTCTCCTGTGCAGTGCCTGCCTTTTCAGCCTCTGCCATATCCTTCTCAAGCTGCTGCTGGTTATGCCTGATGATGGCAAGAGCTGACGACAATGAGCCCAGGAAGATGCCTTTCTCTTCGGTGTGCTTCCCGATGATCCGCTGGTGGGCGTCATGGTGCTCCTTCCTGAACAGGCCCTTAAAGACATGCCTCTTCTGGCTGTGCCGCCCCTGGATATCCTCCCGTCTCTGCTCCATATCTTTCTTCACGCCGTAAGGCAGAAGCCTCGAGAAGATGAACCTGTTCATGAGATTCACAAAGATGATGATGATCTGCAATACGACGAAGATGATGATGAGGTTCTTGAAATAGCATACGTCATAGAAATAGAGAAGCAATGCAACCCCTGCAAACAATGCCACGCCCAGGAAGATCATGAGCGCGACAATCACCTGCACCACCATGTCGAACCTTTTCCTCAGCCTGAGCAGCACTTCCTCAGGATCAGGCTTGGGAAGCCTGAAGAGATAGCGGAAGAAGAGGCTGGTGTAATAGGAGAGATACAGAGCGTGGGTGGTGAAAGAGAAGACCCTCTTTGCCACTTTCCCGACGGTATTCGCATAGAGGTTGAGGCTGGCATAGCGGTAGTTGAAGAAATACTCGAACAGGACATAGCCGCTGATGATGAAGGCAGTGAGGATGACCAGCGGGATAGTGAGACCAGTACATTCACGCGCGTAGAGCGTTGAGTACAGGATGTAGAGGCCTCCGAGGATAGGCGTGAGTGCCACAGCCCCGTAGATGGTGACCCTGGTGACAGGGCTTTTCATGATCTCCTCCAGCTTCAGCTGCTTCACATATTTACGGTAGAGGAACGGCGCGTCAAGCAGCAGGATGAGGATGAAGGCGAACAATATCATATAAGGGACATTCCTGTAGAGGTTCTGTTTGGTGAATAAGCCTCTACCGCAGTCCTGTGGGCAGTTCTCCACTGTCTCTCCCAGCCCGCAGAAGCCGTTGCCGCAGCTGCAGCCGGTAAGGTCCTCTGCCTCCTGCTCAAGGATGCGCTTTCCTATCACGACAAACACATCATCAGGACTGCAGGGTGCGCTCTGGAGATGGTAATACTGGTCCTGCTCCACCCTTATCCTCTCCTTTGTC
>CAZTOO010000228.1:0-1831 GCA_964615215.1 uncultured Methanosarcinales archaeon | reverse complement strand
CAATATCATAGTGCTCCGCATGCCTGAGCAGCCTCGGAATCTCTTCAGGGTGATGGTTGAGGTCAGCATCCATGGTGAGGACATAATCTGCCTGCTTGGATACCCTATCAAATCCCTTCTTGAAGTCTCTGCCGAGACCGCCAGGCTGCTCAGAATAGATAATCTTTATATGCGGATTCCTCAGCTTTTTTAGGAGCGAGAGGGTAAGGTCTGTTCCTGCCAGAGAATAGATAATTTCATAACGGCAGTTCTTCGCAAGGACACGGATAAGGCGCCTAGTGAGAGGAAGGATATTTTCTTCCTCATTGAAGGCTGCGATGACGACACTGATGAACGGTTTCTTCATCAGAGGGAAAAGGAAAGCCTCATTTATAAATATAACGAATGAGCAGTAGGAAGAAGAAAGAAGGGACAGGAGTGAGAAGAGAACAACAACGAAGAAGAGAGGAGTAAGGAGAGATAGTTAAGAAAAGATTACTTCTTCTCTTGGTCCGGGAGCGTAGTCTTTTTCCGTTCCTGAAGAATATGCAAGTAGGAAAGAATAACGATGAGGAGCGGAGGGATGATAAACCCGAGATAGCGGGCATGCATCACCTCAAAGATATCTACAAAATAGATGAGGAGAGGTGTGATGATAAGACCGAATCCGAAACCTATGATAACCAATTCATGTTTCTTGAACCTGTCCTCAAAAATAAGGGAAGCCAGCAAAATGCCTGGAAGGAGGATGAAGGTGAAGGCCGCGAGCGCCATCAGCAATGGGCGTAACCCTGCCTTATAGAAGAATATCTCAAAGATGATGAAAAGCAGTGCGAACGAGACGAGAGCCTCATATTTCCAGGCGTTAAAGGCCGATGAGATGATGCTAAGTGTCGCTCGTTGGTGTTTTTTCATGGTCTCACGTCCTTCAGAAAGTCAGGCATGATATATTCTGGCACCCAGGTGGCGCAAGGCTCAGTATTTATCAGGACGACAGCAGAAGGCCTCACGAACACAACCTGGAATGGTCCTGTGGCGAATTGTCCTATCAGGTTCTGGAAGATGTCTGCCTGCTCCTGGCTGGCAGCCTGCCTGTTGATGATTACATAGTTGTTTGAGCACAGTTCTACAGGCTTTGTTTCGCAGAGGTTGGAAGTGAAATTATTGGGGTAAACGCTGAAACCTACACGTATCCACCTGTCAATCTGGCACCATTGGCTGGTATTGATTCCCGAGAGGTTATAATCAAGGCCCGGTAGAGTCATGAAGGTAGAGGGTTCGATATAGCGGGTATTCCGTTCTGAGAGGACAGTGACTGCGGTCTGCGTCACCAGAGGATCAAGGAGGAGGACAGTGCTGTCCTTTGGGGAGTTATGCTTCACATACATCTCAGCTTCATACAAATCAGGAGAAGCGATGGATCCCTCAATGACCGGAAACTTAAAGAAAGTCGCAAAGAGAAGCAGAAGGAGGGATGCTGCCGCTACTAAAGAGACTATCTCTTTTGGGATGCTCTTCGGGAGCATATCAACGATGACAGAGAAGAGACACCCTATGAAAACACCGACGAGCAATGGCCAGGTGAATCGGAACTGCATCATCCTTCCGATCAGGAACTGCATCAGATAGAGCAGGTAGATAAAGAGCAGGAGAGTCACTGCCACTGCCTTGTATTCTTCCTTTTTCTTCCAGAGCTGTATGCACAGGAGCAATCCGACGATGAAACCTGCGACGGATACCCACCACCACAGCCCGAAATGACGGAAAGAGGAATCTGCAGCGAATAAGGTGTAATGGCCGTAGTCTGTTGCAGTGGTCTGGCGCAGGATGCCGCCGACGCTGCGCAGATCCG
>CAZTOO010000227.1:0-1841 GCA_964615215.1 uncultured Methanosarcinales archaeon | reverse complement strand
GCGCTGACCACATGGAACAGCGCGTCAAACCAGGGCAGGGAGAACACGAAGATTGATATGCCCACTGCAGAGCCTGTGATGATCAGGAACACGGTGATTTCAGACTTGAAGAACTCCTTCAGTCTAAGCTTGACAAGCCCTCCCAGGAGGATGAAGTTCATGGCTCCCAGGAGCATCGTGACAATCAGGACAGAGCCGAATGCAGTGCCTGCCACAGGCAGTGTGTAGTCACTGATGGAGGCAAAGCCTCCTGTGCTCAGGCCTGAGAATACGAAGGAGACGAGATTGAATAAGTCAGTATAGCCTAACAGGAACCCTATGGCCACCATGACAATGGTGTAGAGGATATACATCCCTATGATGAGGAACAGTGTCCTCTTTATCTTGGAGTTCTCCGAAAGGCCCATGCTCCTGGAGAAGCTCTTGAGCTTCTCTTCAGGGTAGAAGAACGCCAGCAGCACCAGGACTATGCCTATACCTCCGATGAACTGGGTGAGCGCCCTGTAGAGCAGGATGGATTTCGGCAATGATTCAACATTTGAGATGACTGAATAGCCAGTGGTGGTGTATCCGGAGGAGGATTCGAAGACGCTGTCTGTCACCCTCTGGCTGAAATCTGCGTTGGTGGCATTGATGTAGAAGTATGGTATGGCGCCTATGATGCTGAGGAACACGAACACCAGCACCAAAAGGACAGAACTCTGCTTGAAATTCAGCTCTTTCCTCTCGCACAGTGCGTTCAGCCCGAAGCCCAGGATCAGGAAGGTGGTTGCAGTGATGAACAGTGCTATTGTGGCTACAGTCTCCTGATAGACAAAAGAGAGGATGATGGGTATGATGATGAAAATCCCAGAAATCTGGAGCACAAAACCCATATTGGAAAGTATCGCTTTCATGACTGTCGTTGCCTCACACCCAGTTTTTTCTTGAAGCGGTCAGATACTTATTTGCCGCAGAACTTTATCGGCGATGGGATGACGTTATAGACCATCAGCAGTATCAATGCAGCTCCCAGCAATAGTCCGATAATAAACAGAACAACCGGATGGTGGATATAGCCTTTCTTATCCATTGTGCGCACCTCTTTCTCTCATCAGTAATTGAATGCTTGTTTATAAATCATTTACCTATATTAATCTTTCCCCTCTGCCACTCCATGAGAATCAGCCTTGCTGCTGCCTCAAGGTTCGCCTCCCCTCCCTTTTTCAGATAGCCCATCTTCCTTGCGATATCCTCTAAAAACCGTTCGTAATCTTCCCCTTCTTTCAGAGGAGTTACCTGATAATGCCTTTCGAGGACTTTGGGATAGTTCTGCATCAGGACATGCACCTGGCCTTCTGGGTCCTTTATCTTCGAATAGTCTATGGCAGAGATCTCTGCATGCTTCTGGCGGTCTTTCTCCTCATAGGGGATGACTCCAGGGGAGTCCACCAGGATGATCTTCTCTGATATCCTGACGTTCCGGAGCGCTTTCGTAAAGCCTGACTGTGAGGAGGAGGGTGCTGCCTTCTTGCCTTTCAGGACGTTGATGACAGAGCTTTTGCCTACATTGGGATAGCCTACTACCCCTATGACAGCCTCTTTCCATTTCACCTGCCTCATGATCTCATTCCTGAGAAGGGTGGTGCCGTAATTCATCGTAGAAGAGATGAATATGCAGGGCTTGAGGCTTTTCTTGTATCTCTCTAAAGTGTCTTTCTCCACCAGGTCGCATTTGTTGATGACATACAGGAGCTTTTTCCCTGCTGCAGCGACTTTGTCTTCAAGCTCCTGGTTCCTTGTCTTTTCCACAAACCTTGCGTCAAGCACTTCTATGACTATGTCTGACTGTCTGATGATCT
>CAZTOO010000226.1:0-1873 GCA_964615215.1 uncultured Methanosarcinales archaeon | reverse complement strand
ACCATAACACTTTTATACTGAACCTTTTTCTTCCTCGGTATGGTACTCGACAGGCTTGGGGAGTCATTGAAGAACAGCCTCCAGAAGATAGCCAATGCTGTCTTTGTGGATGAGAAGCTCATAAACGAGCTGGTCAAAGACATACAAAGAGCACTCCTCCAGGCAGATGTCAATGTCAAGTTAGTCTTTGAGCTCTCAAAGAAGATAAAGGACAGGGCTCTCCAGGACAAGATCCCGCCAGGTCTGACAAAGAAGGAATATCTCATCAATGTCGTCTATGAGGAGCTGGTGAAATTCTTAGGAGGTGAAGGCTATAAGATACAGGTTTCCAAGAAACCGTTCAAAATAATGTTGGTCGGATTGTTCGGCCACGGAAAAACCACAAGCGCCACAAAACTTGCCAAATTCTTCCAGAAGAGGGGCCATACGGTGGCAGTCATCTCCACAGATACCTGGAGGCCTGCAGCCTACGAGCAATTGAAGCAGAATGCAGAGAAAATAAACGCAGACTGCTACGGCAATCCGAAGGCCAAGAAGCCTGAAGACGTCTATACGCAATACAAGGACAGGCTCCAGAAATATGATGTGGTCATCATCGATACTGCAGGAAGAGATGCCCTCAACAAAGAACTGGTGGAGGAGCTTATCGCCATCTACAAGACAGTAAAGCCTGATGAGAACCTGCTCGTGATGGGCGCAGACACAGGCCAGGCTGCGCAGTCGCAGGCAGAGACCTTCCATAAGCACGCCAAAGTGACTGGTGTGTTCATCACAAAGCTCGACGGCACTGCCAAAGGAGGCGGCGCATTGTCAGCATGTTCTGTAACCGGAGCACCTGTTAAGTTCATAGGCGTAGGAGAGAAGATTGATGACCTTGAAGTCTTCAATCCCAAAGGCTTTGTCGGCAGACTGCTCGGCATGGGTGATTTAGAAGCTCTCCTCGACAAAGCAAAGCATGCAATCACCGAGGAGGAAGCCCAGGACCTTGGAGAGAGGATGATCAAGGGAGACTTCAATCTTATTGACCTCTATCAGCAGATGGAAGCCATGAACAAGATGGGTCCACTGGGCAAGGTCATGGAGATGATCCCTGGCATGGGCCAGCTCAAGCTGCCGAAAGACATGATCCATGTCCAGGAAGGGAAGCTCAAGGCCTGGAAGCATATCATGAACAGCTGCACGAAAGAGGAGCTGGAGGATGCAGAGCTCATCGACAGGCACCGTGCAGAACGTATAGCAAAAGGCGCAGGATGCTCAGTCAGCGACGTCAGGGAGCTCACAAAGCAGTACCGCATGGCGAAGAAGATGATGAAGATGTTCAAGGGCGGCAACCCCCAGCAGATGATGAAGAAGATGAAAGGCAGGCTGCCTCCGGGATTCAATATAGGTATGTGATTCTCTGTCCTTTACAGCCAGTCGAACTTCCTGAACATGAGGAAGAATCCCAGGGTGGTGAGGAGCATGATGCCCAGCATGATCCAGAACCCATACACATGCTGCGCCAGCGGCAGATGGGTGAAGTTCATCCCGAAGATGCCTGAGACCAGCGTGGGAAGCAGCACCAGGAATCCTACAGCAGTGATCCTCTTCATGATGACGTTCAGGTTCTGGGACGCAAGGCTGCTCTGGAAATTAAAGATGCTCGTCATGAGGTCCCTCTGGACGCGTGTGGTATCCAATATCTGGAGTCCGTCGTAATACAGCTCGTCGAACTTTCCCCTGGTGTTCTTGCCGAAATGCTTGAAGTGCAGCTTCCTGAGATTGTTCAATACTTCGATGTTCGCAATCATCGCCTGATGGATGAAGATCAGCGTGTTGTTCAGCCTGTACAGTGTTTCCAAACTTTCGCTGTCCTTCTTGGATTCCGGCTCTG
>CAZTOO010000225.1:0-1878 GCA_964615215.1 uncultured Methanosarcinales archaeon | reverse complement strand
TTAAAGTGCTGGAACATCAAAGAACCTGACACTTTCAATTAGTATCAGTAAAACCTACACTCGTTGAGTAACATTTATAAATAAACTTCTCATGAGGTGTCCTGGGGAAAACATGGAGGAAGAGAAAAGCAAGTCATACAGGCATTATCTTGACGTCTTCAGGGATGTCCTGGTCTCTCACGGCGAGCAGCTGATACAGCTCAAGCTGGAGCTCCATGCTTTGAAGAAGCAGATGCAGGACAGCAAAGCCTCAGAACTGAATCAGGAAGTGGAGGACCTCCTCCATGCGAACAAGAACGCCATCATCGTCCTGACAGAGCTGCTGAAAGACAAGAAGGTGCTGAAAGACAGGGAGCTGCACAAGAAATACATGCAGCTCATGAGCGGCAGGAAGAGTATACTGCTCGACGAGAAGATTGCAGTCATCAGCAGGGCAGCAAGGAAGAGGTCTGAGAAGGTGGTGCTGCCGAAGACTGCACTGTCCTACACGATATGCAAGAGATTCTTCAGGAAGGCCGGCGCAGACAGGGTGGGTGATGATGCATTGGTGGCGTACAACAAGCTGATCATCAGCACAGCGAACAGGATAATCTCTGTGGCTATTCAGCTCCAGAAGAAGAGCGGGGAGAAGAAACTGACAGAGTATCACATAAGGGATGCGTATGAGATCCTCCTGACAAAGACCTCATTGCCCCCTGAGGTGCTGGACACACTGAAGACCTATGCGCCTGGCATCGCGCCTGCAGCGACGGAGAGGACGAGGATTGTGAAGAGAGCACCGGCGAGGAAAGTGAAGGCGAAGAAAGCTCCTGCCAAGAAGGTGAAGAGGCAGAAGACAAAGAAAGCGAAGAGACCGGCAAAGAAGAGGGTATCAAGGTCAAAGGAACTGTTCCCGCTCAAGACAGATGTGGTGGTTCTCAAAGACAAGAAGCCAAAGAGACTCACGGAGACCACCCAGACAGTAACCACCAGCAGGACTGTGAAGAAGCTGGAATAAGAATTCTGTGCATATTACACTGACGGCAGGTCCCTTATCCTCCCGTAATCAGCCAGCGTTTCTCTGATGGTGAACAGCCTCACGACATACACGCCCATCTCAGTCTGCCCCAAAGACAGTAATTTCTTTGCCCTGATATGCCCGACATACACATACAGGCGCCTGTCCTCATCAGGCCTAAGAACAACCCCTGGTTCGTGCAAGAAGTGGGGGTACTCGTCGAGCAGGTCATAAAACTTTTTTCTGTAACCCGGTTGGGTGGCCGTAAGGCTGTCAATCGCGACTTTCGCTCTTGTTATCTTTTCGACAAAGGCCCCTCTGCCCTCAAAATGGCGGATAGACTGCTCAAGCGTCATGCAGTTGTCGAGAAAGGCACTCACTGTACGGTTGCGCGCAAGCTCCTCCTCCGAGAAGACAGCGGTGAGATCGAATGCCGGGGAATCTGCCATGGCAAACAAGAAGAGGCTGTGATTAAAAAGAATTGTGGTTCAGCGGGTCACGACAAACCGATTCACTTTTTCAAGCAATGCTTTCGCCTGCTTGTCCGTCTCAAAATGTTTCCGTACAGGAGCAACCAGCTCGTCGATATATTTTGCGACAGCATTCTTCAGATCAGAGGGATGCAGCTTCTTCTCAGAAAAGCTGTTCTCAAGCTCCGCATAAGAACTAAATGAAAGGTTGCCTCCCCATTTCTCAGGCCTCTCAATCAGCAGTTTGTCAAATTTCTCGAACACGATGTATTTGCAGTACTCTAGGACTGGATTATCCGCAACAATCCCCTCAGGACAGTAGGCCTTGTTCAGTTTCCTCTTGATCTCGTCGCTGGTGTCTGTCATGAAGATGGCAGTGTCTGGCTTAGATTTTGACATTTTAAGTTCAAT
>CAZTOO010000224.1:0-1888 GCA_964615215.1 uncultured Methanosarcinales archaeon | reverse complement strand
CGCGACCTTTATCAGCACACCAAAAATAGTTTGGGAATCAAGGAATTACAGGAGCCAGGGAGAGGCAGACCTCGGCGAGATGACTGACAATTCAGATGCAGTCTATCCTACCAATTCAGGAGTCATGGTCATCCCATTCAGGCCAGAGTCCATGGTGAAGCTCTGCAACTATCTGGGAGACATACCTGACGACGAGGCATTCAAGAGGGCCCTTCTGCTGGAAGAGCAGACCCCTGAAGGTGAGTTTTTGGATCCTAACCTGCCTGGGAAGGTGCTCCAGGGCTAGAAAGGTTATTAAACAATCATCGTCTGAAATACGAGGGTTGATATTCATGGGAATGCATAAGAAAGGGTTTGAGTTCGGGTGGAATGAGCTGGCGAAGCTGCTGCTGGCGATAGTGGTGTTGGTCGTGATCATAGGCATCATCATCATGGCAAGGTCGAAATCAGGCACATTGCTCGACGGGTTAAAAACGCTGTTCATGGCATCGGGATAATCTAAGAGCATAGTCAGGGAAAACACATGGGAAAAAGAATGAGCAGGAAAGGTCTGCAGACTCTTGCGACAGTCATCCTTATCGCATTGGTCGCCATCGTCATCATCTGGATATTCGTGACAGGCATAGACAAGGCCATCATGTGCTCTCTCTTCCCGGAATTCAGCAGAGACCACGACATGTGCAACAGGCCAGCAGGAGAGTCTGATTTTGAGACGGAAGATGATGCGAAGGAGCTCATACCGCCTTCTGCTCTCGCGATGAAATATGCTATAGAGCAGAGCGTGCTGAACAGGGAGACAGGGATGGTAAAGACAGCTATGTTCGGCAACATACGGGTGACATGTTCTTCCCCCATCATGGAGCTTGGTGCCGATGAAAAGAGCGCAACAGAATCAATTTCCAAGCTTCTCTATCAGTGCTATTCCATGGCAAAAAGAAATCCCGATGTCCATAACAAGAACGTCAAATCGACATGCTATGAGATTAACACTTCCAGGCTGGAGGGCAGCATCGAGGCGAAGGAGATCAACGAATGGCTGACTCTCAACAAAGAAGCGATAGACCTGGCAGGGCTTGATTTTGGAGCGAAGAAATGGGATATGAACATCGACCAGACCATGCACTGGACACCGACGGTCAACGAAAATGTAATCTCTAAAAGCACAGCCTTTTTCCGCATCTGTGCTGGGAAAGACGCTGCTGGCCAGACAAAAGTGTTCCTTACTTCAAAATTGGTCGCTGAGAAGTATTCGGCTGAAAGCTGCCCTCCTCTCATGAAGGAAGAAAAAAAGAACCTCTACGAATGCAGGATAGACAATTTTGTGCTGCCCCAGGAGAGGCCGGCAAAGCCCTCTGAATGGATCGGCGGCTATGGCGACCCCCAATATCTCCTGTTTTCAGGGAAATTCGAGAAGCACGCCCAGGATTACTGGGAATTTGGCTTCAATTGGATGGGTGCAGGCATCACCTATGGCCTGATTTTGGCATTTGATGGGATACCTCTTATCGGCCCGGCAGCGCGCAATGCAGCGAAAGCAGGAGGGAAAGCAGCAGCTAGGGCAGCAGGAGAAATAGTTGAAAAAGGGGCTGAAGCAGCAGCAAAACAGGCTGAACGTTCCGCAGTGAAGTTCACTATGAGGGATTTTGTAAGGAATATCGCCAAGAAAGGCAATTTCAAGATAAAAGTGGAAGAAGGGGTGTTTGCCTATTTCAGCAAGGTGAGCAGAAAAGAGCTCAGTCTTGCACTCAAGAAAGGGGAGCAGGAAGTTGCTGAGGAGCTTGCAGACGAAGCAGCAGAAAAGTCTGTGTCTGGCATCGAGCGGCTGAGAAGGATATTGAAGCTGAGCCCGAGAAATGGAAAGCAGCTCGCCAAAGAGGGGGCTGATATG
>CAZTOO010000223.1:0-1933 GCA_964615215.1 uncultured Methanosarcinales archaeon | reverse complement strand
CTGACTTCCGGCACCGTGGCAAGATCAACTCTGAAGACAGCAAAAGAGTCCGCCTCCTCAGTTTTTTCGGGGGTGATTGCAAAAGAATCTACATCTGGTGCCGCGGCAGATAATCTAGAAAGGCGGTTTGTCCAGGAGATCGGCGGCACTCTATTCGCCTCTTCGCCTGAGAAAGCGAAGGCGATGGTGCGGTCGGTCATAGAAGAAGAGTCCCAGTTGGCAGGCCCTGTCAAGGAGATGGTTGAAGCACGTGCAAGAGACCTCATGAACAAGGCAGGGAAGAAAGACCTGGCAGAATTCATCCCGCAGGCGAAAGAAGAGCTGATAGCGGGTGCAGAGCTTTCTGTGGAGAACACACTGAAGAAGAGAAGTGACGGAAGTGTCGTGGGAAATTTTAAGCAGCAGTTCACTGCCATGAAGCCTTCCATCTCCACGACAGCTGTGGATGCGATGGAAAGCAACATGATCAAGGAGATTGGCAGGACAGCGGCAGCACAGGAGGTCGATGATTTCGCTCTCAGGATCGTCGATACGCCGACACAGGCGATAGCAGAGGCAATCAACGGAAAAGTGGCGAAAGGCCTTGCAGAGCCTCAGGCGAAGGAAGAGCTTGCAAAGGAGCTTGCGGATGCCCTCAAGAACGGATTTGGGATATCAGAATCTGTACCGGCAGATGATCTGAGCAGGGAGATGGTTGATGCCGCCACCCAGAAAGCAGAGTCAAAATTCGGGCAGAACATGGCAGCTATCGACGAATGGATGTGGGGGACCTTCGGCCCTGGAAAAGGCACAACAGCACAGAAAAAGATTGGCAGGACTGCAGGAACTGTGGTTGCTGCCATGGGAGTGATGCAGATTATTGACATGATGAATGACATGAAGTATATCCCTCATGGAGGCAATACCCTTGTCTTCCATCAGATGGAGAACCTGGCTGCTGACCCAGAAAACATTTATAATCTCGACCAGGCTGTGAAGCCGTACATGATTACGATGCCTGTAGATTCCTATAATCCGAATGCACGTTTCTATACAGTAAGTCCTTGCTCAGCGTATGTTGTGGTAAAGCCTAGCACCTGCTCCTGTAGGAGGATAGACAGCTTCTATCGCTTTAAAATTGGAGGGGATACCTTCAATGTTGATCCTGCCTCAGTTGTTCCCAGAGAGGCTTTCAAATCCCTTCCGGAGCGGCAACAGCAGGAGATACTTTACTATCTTTATTCAGGAGGCAAGGGATGGACCATAAGCGGCATAGGCAATCAGGCAGAATATGCTCCTGATGTGACGTATGAATACCTCTCACACTATTTTGACTTCTCCCAGGCTCTTTTCGAATGCCCGTCAACAAGCACTATCGCAAACCTCTTCTATGGCAGCCCTAAACTTACAGATTCTGTATTGAGTGATGACCTGAACCAGGCGTATTATGGAGGCTCCGATTTCACATTGGAGGATCAAATGCGTAGCTATAAGACAAGAACGACAGTATCTTCACAGACGAGTGATATCGCCCCTTCGGGTTTGGATTCCTTAACTCCTTCAACAGACAGGTATGCAGTTCCAGGGGAGCTCACTAAGGAAGAGCGAGAAACTCTTGAGAGAGTGTCAGGGCTGGGGAATGGAAATCAGATCCCGCAAAGAATCCCTACACAGCAGGAATTCTCCTGCGTGCAGGTCTATATGTTCCCTCAGGAGGATTCCTACTGCTTCATGGGCTTCAACAAGGAGGTGGCAGGTCAGATTGCTGTGGTGAATATTGCAGAAGGAACTGCCGATGTTATCCTTATCGTAGGCACTATCCTCACCGGAGGGACAGCAGCGCCTGTAACACTGACTGTTGGCTTATGGACGCATCTTGTTGCCGAGACTGCCAGACAGGCCATAGAGAATCTTGCACCTGGAAAAGCTTCGCCCACAAAATGGCCGAATGGCC
>CAZTOO010000222.1:0-1954 GCA_964615215.1 uncultured Methanosarcinales archaeon | reverse complement strand
ATATTCTATGTCGCAGCTGACCATGACAGAATCCTGGGGAGATATAGGGATAGCTTCCACATTGTCAGGGCCTGCCACGCTCATCTGGAAGAGGCAGGTGTTGAATGGAACCTGCTGATAGTCATCTTTGTTTATCTCTGTCGCGCATTCATTGATGAAGTCAGGGGTGATGGAGCGGTCAAGGATATCTTCTGCATAAGAGGGATCTCCCGGAATGGTGGTATTGCAGGTCTCTGGCTTCACCCTTGCGCCAAGGACAATCACCTCTTTTCCTGACTCTCTGAATAGGGGGGTGAGCTCATACATCATGGTGATAGGCACTTTTGCAGCGACTCTCCTGGAAAGGGCTCCAGGGACATTGTCTCCTGCCTCTATATGGTCGATGAAGTCAGGCACTGCATTCTCATCAAGCTCGCAGATGCTCTGTCTCAGGCCTTTCTCCACCACGTTTCCTGCGTTGTCATAGACATAGAGATATACTGTCGATTCGTCAGGATAGTTGGCTGGATTTATCTTTCTTGGCAGGATATTATCTATAGTGACTATACAGGTGAATCTGGTATAGCCATTGGTATCCTTCTCCTCATTGCCGTCTGCATCGAGTATGGGGCTGCAGGTGCCGTAGAACAGGCTGTCCTCATGGCTGATCCTTGATGCGTTGGCTGCGATATAGACGCTTGTCGGGCAGGTGATGGGCGGATCATTATCAGTCATGAAATTGATGATGTTCTCCGTGATGTTCACGGTATAGGTCAGTACCTCTCCTGCAACCGGACAGGTCTCATCCGCTTTCGGGAAGAGGGTGCCCCAGTCGACGTCAGGCGGCACATTGTCAACTATCACAGCCATGGGGTCGAGATTCTTGCTCAGGAGGTTTCCTGCATCGTCTGCTGTCCTGCTCTGCATGACTGAAAGCTCATATTGCTGGCCCGGAGTGAGGCTGCCTGCATCGATAGGGAAGCTGCATTTGAAGAAAGGATTGAGGGTGTCTGTCGCATCAAAAGAGCAGCTTTGTGCAGCATACTCCTGCGTGTTGAGCCTTATCTTCGCCAGCCCCTTATACATGCCAGCTATGTCGTCGCTGAACAGCCCGTTTATGCCAGGAGTGTCCTTGTTGATGACCCTGAAATTGCAGGCATCCAGCTGCTCAGTGTGGAAATCAAAGGCATATTCAGAATACGGCTCTATGTCCTGCGCCAGAGGCCCTGTGCGGTCAATCAGGAAGTTGAGGTCTCTGGTGACTGCGCATCTCTCTCCTGCAGGATTCTCAGCATTGCCTGCATTCTCAAGCCCGGCGTTGGGGTCCATGATGTTGAAGTCTGTGATGATGGTGGCGTCATTGCCTCCTGGATTGAAATCTTCCTCTTCATACGCCAGGGTGATGTCAGAGACCGAATAGGAGTGATGCTTCTTTCCGTCTGTTGTTGATTTGCCTGTCTCTTCCACCACATAGCTTGAACCTTCCTTGATCAGGGCAGTGCCGGTCGAGGAGCTCTTCATGGCCAAGGGATTGATGGAGACCAGGGACAGATGCTCGTCCTCATCGGTGACCAGGTCAAAGTCTAACCTCAACTCTTTTGTGTCAGGATAGAGAGACATGAATCTGTCATAGCCTATCATATTGTCAGGCAGAGGCAGCCATTCTTTCTTCTGGCAGTCTCCAGCTTCATTTTTGCATATTCTTAAGTTATCCACGCGGCAGTTTGCTGCAGGGAAATGATAGGGAGGAGAGTCATATCTTGCCTCTTTGCCCATATGGTCACGTGCTGTGGCGGTGAACGTGACATCAGTATCCCTGTCGACAGGATAGCACATCTTGAAAGACTTCCCGCCTATGGTAGGGTAGGCGCAGACGCCGTACAATGAAGTGCCGTCTTCATTCAGGAAGGTCTCGCCCTGCGGCTGATTGACGCCGTTATCGTCAGAGACTGAGACTGCATCAAGCCCTGCGCAG
>CAZTOO010000221.1:0-1969 GCA_964615215.1 uncultured Methanosarcinales archaeon | reverse complement strand
TTCTATTCAGGGCCTAAGAAATAAGGCTCTTTTTCGTTTCTTTTGCGTCCTTTAGCTTTCTTAGGTTATTCTCTATAACCGAAACCTTTATATAATAGTCATGACTTCAAAGTAACAACAATCATGTTTTCGCATGGTTATTGTCTAAACATTTCATGTGGGGGAATTGAAAATGAAGAAACTCATCGGCATCATGGCTGGTTTCCTTATAGTTTTTCTGTTGCAAACGATTGCTGTGTCAGCTGGCGCAGTGAATAATACTGCACCTGTCATGAACCTTCCGTCACCGATTCTATTGAAACTTGATGAGCCTGAGTCTTATACACTGCTCTCAGACTGGTCCTCAGATGCAGACGGCGATTCCCTTACCTATGCGCTTGTCTCTGAGAACGCTGCTGTCGTGAACTGCAGGGTAGACGGCAACAGGCTTTATTATGCACCTGTCGCTGCAGGAACCTCAACCTGCACAGTCGAAGCAAATGATGGCTACAACGGGACAGTCACTGACAGCACCACTTTCACCGTGTCAGAGAAAGGCATGCTTGAGATATCAAAAGTGAAGATCACTGTGGACGGAAAGACAGAGACAGTCGACTATGGCGAGGACATAAACAATGTGAAGGCAGGCTCCTCTGTCAAAGTGAGCGTCGAAGTCAGAAACAATTATCCGAATTCCTATAGGGGGGACAGCGATTACGAGATGGATGATGTGAATGTCGAAGTCACCATAGAGAACATTGATGATGGTGATGACCTCAGCGAAGAGACAGACACTGATAATCTTAAACCAGGAAGCGACAAGACGCTTTCTGTGACTTTTGACATCCCTGACAGGCTTGACGATGAGGATACCTATGATGTGTCCATCATTGCAGATGCAGAGGATGGCTTTGGCCACAGCTTCTCAGACACCTTCGAGTTCACCATCGAGATAGACAGGGAGACCCATGATTTGAGGGTGACAAGGGCTGACGTAACTCCCAACATTATGTCCTGCGGCAGCAAGCGCGGAAGGCTTGACCTGACTGTCGAGAATTATGGCGCAAGGGACGAAGATGAGATAGTCATCCGTGTCTGGCAGACCGATATAGGTCTCATGGAGACGTTCAGCGGCCTTGACCTGAACTCAGGCAGTTCAGAGAAGATTGTCAAGTCCATACCTTTCGATGCGTCAAAACTGGAGCCTGGGGAATATAAATTTGACATCGAGGTCTATTACGACACCAGCAAGCTCGATGCGCAGGAGAACGCCTATCTGACCATCAATGAGTGCACTACTAGCACTACGACTTCAACTACCACAAGCACTAGCACAGGAACACCTGCTGCACAGGGCAATGCCCAGGATCTGGTGCACACTGAGATCATCTATACTGGCAAAGAAGCTACGAATCAGCCTGTGACTCAGCCGACAGCCCTGCCCGAGACCAAGCCATTCACAGAGAGTCCGGCTTATATGTTCATCCTGATATTCGGCGTCGTGCTGATGTTAATCCTTGTGGTGCTGATGATTGCCAGCAACATGAGAAACAGGTAATTATTCTTCTATCCTTTTTTTCATTACTTTTGTTTTCTTCTTCTGACTATTTTTTATTCTTGACTTTAACAGTTCCTTAAACACATGCCTACTCTTTGGATAGGTCGTTGAATGTGACTATTTATCTATTGAATACGACGAATAAGAAGAGGAGTGCGCGGGAGAGCAAGACTATTTTCGTTCTGAATCTTCATCCTAGTAGGATAAACTATTTTAACCACAGACTTCTCCCTGATGTTTATGGATTTCGACAGGCAGAAAAAGACAGTCCTGGAACAGATGAAGAAGAATCTTGACCACTCCAAGAAAGGCAGCATTGATGCAGAAATAAAGCCTCTCCTCAATGCCATCAATAAGCATCGTGACTATTACACCACTTCGTCATGCGCAGGCCGTATTGTGCTGCTTGCAAGGCCTTCTCGCAGGAAGGAC
>CAZTOO010000220.1:0-2016 GCA_964615215.1 uncultured Methanosarcinales archaeon | reverse complement strand
TCCTGAGATGAGGTTCACAGAATGTTTGAGGAAGCCTCCCTGTATGAGCTTGTCGAAGCCTGCAATGCCTGTGGCTGTCCTGGGAAGGGTGTCAGTGACTTTCGGTATGGTCTTTGGTGTGGTTTTTTTTGCTGCCATGCTCATCATCTCTCATGCATCAGGTAGTCTAACATCTTGTTGAGGTCATCCTCTGCCTTCTTGTTCTGCATGATGTAGGGCACTACTGCCACAATCAGGACAAAGATGCCTATGAGGATGAGGGTGTAGAGTGTGTATTGGTCCATGATCCTGGTGGAGACGCCGAAGATGCCTAACACCACGAACGAGAAGTAAAGGAAAAGCCCTTTGTTGAACACCATGCTGGTCTTCTCCCTGTCCAGCCTCAATTTCTCCATCTTGATTTCAATGTACTGCTTTTCAATCTCACTCAGATGCCTTTTCACGAGAGCATTCAACTCAATCTCCTCTTTTTTAGGCTGTTCCATACTGGCTTTATGAGGATGGCTCGTATAAAAGCCTTTTGGTCAAACCTTTAACAAAGGTTTGAACTAAACATGAGGGTCTCCCTCACTGCGTTCGGTCGAGCCCTCTCAATTAGTCATATTGGTCGGTCTGCACCATTGTTGTTCGCATGATAATAGCTCCTCGTTTTCGCACTAATCTCTTCTTCGTCGTAAGATAGAGAATATCCATACCATGAACAAACCGTCTGCATTAAGAAAGGTATTTATATTCTATAAAGGTAAGGGGAAACATGATTTCAGGCTTCATCAAGAAACTGCTCTACACGAACCAGTTCCAAGTTTTTAAAGGCAAGACCTCGATTCTTGAAACTCCCTATACAATCCTGCCTTTGGAAGCGCTGGTTCTTCTTGAGAAGAGAGAGCCTAAACTCTGCTACAGCCTCATGAAGAAAGCTGCATTCGAGCATGCAGGCATCCTCATGAAGAAGACTGGCTTCAAAGGAAAGCAGGCTTTTTCTTTGCTCATGGAAAGCTTTGATGTGTTTGGCATCGGAGAACTCCAGGTGATTGAGCTGGATGAGAAGCAGTGCAAAGGCCGCGTAAAGCTCCTGGATTCTGCCTATCTTAAGGAAGCTGCGAAGTTAAAAATAGCTGCAAAGCATTCAGTGACATCTGGCACACTCGCAGGTTTCTTTTCCTATTATCTCTCTCATAATGTCGATGTTTCCCATGAATCGTCAGAGGGAAACACAGCGTTTTTTGTCGTGAAAAAAGCAAAAATAGATAAACTTGAAGGAGAAGGTGATGAACTATGGTTGAAAGGGTTCCTACTGGCATAAGTGGTTTTGATGAATTGGTTGATGGGGGTTTCCCAAGAGGAAGCTCTATTCTGATCTGTGGCTCTCCGGGAACAGGCAAGACGCTGTTTGCCACAGAGTTCCTGTATCGTGGTGCCACGAAGTTCGGGGAAAGAGGGCTGTACATCTCTTTCGAGCAGAAGCATGATGACCTCATCTCTCAGGGAAAGCCATTCGGGTGGGATGTGGCTGGACTGGAGAGGGAAGGCAAGATGGAGATCATGAGCATACCTGTCAAGCGCTTGAATGACGGCATAGTCAAAGAGATCATGGACAAGGTCAGGAACGGCGGATTCAAGAGGGTTGTTGTGGATTCGTTGACGACATTAGCAGTCAATGCGCCCGTATATGACAACATGAAAGATATGTCTGTAAAGGATGTGCTAGGAGAAAACACATACCTCTCTGCACCAGTTATTGGTGACTTTGTAGTGAAGCGTTTCATCTACATGTTCCTCGAGGAGCTGAGGGAGACGAATGTGACTGCACTGCTCGTCTCTGAGGCAGGAGATGCCAAGGAAGGGTATATATCAAGGGACACCATCTCAGAATTTGCGTGCGACGGCGTGTTGGTGATCACCTTTGAGAGCCTTGGCGGAGATTTCTCCAGGAACCTGATTGTGCGTAAGATGAGACAGACCAAGAACAATGAGGATGTGCATCCGCTGGAGATATCTCCTACTGGGATTAAGATA
>CAZTOO010000219.1:0-2044 GCA_964615215.1 uncultured Methanosarcinales archaeon | reverse complement strand
GGGAAAGCTTAGGGTTGGTGTAAGGACATGGGTAAAAACGGACAGAATGGCACTCCGAAGAACCTGCATTTCGGCAGGGAGGAGATTCTGGAACTGCTCGGTGATGCGCGTGCCCTGCAGAAAGGATATGCACGTGCAAACAGGGAGAATCCCCGCGACTGGTATTTCTATCCTCTCAGCATTGACCATCTTGCAGCAGAGCTCCTGGAGAGGCGCTATGGTGTCATCTTCACCGGCGCCAGCATGTCAAGAGACAAACTCAACATCTCTGCACGCTATGGAAGCCTTACCTCAGACGGCGAAGTGCTTTATGCAGAGCCCACCACTCTCACCCTCTCGCTGGACGGATTCAAGGAAAGTACCACAGTGGGCAGATTTGCAGCAAGCCTCTGCGATCTTCTTACCCACAGGGCGAATAACGGGAATCCAGAATTGAAGTCCATCATGGCCACTGACCATGTCCAGAGGACGCTGCACACCATGCAGACCTATCACCTGGACAACCTGCTGCATCAGCCGTACGCTGTTGCGGTGCAATCCTCCTCTGCAGCTGCAGAGCCGAGAGCTTAATTCTTCATTACTTTCTCTTCAGATCTCTTCCTTGATCGAAGCAGTGACAACCATGGTCAGGGTCTTTCTGATATAGGGATGTTTTCTGAGATTGAGCACGAAATCGTTGAACTCTTCCACACCCTTAAACCTCAGTTTCAGAACCAAATCATATTCCCCTGTTATACCAAATACCTCCCTGACCTGATTGCCTGCAATAAACTCTTGGGGGACTTCGTTAGAAGTTGTTAAGAGCATGAAGGCAACGAAACTATCACCAAACCGCTTATGATTCACTTTTAAGGTGAACCGCTCGATCACCCCTCTTTTGACGAGCTCCTGGATCCTCCGGTGAATCGTGCTTGGCCTGATCTTGGTCTCTTTGGACAGCTCTCTCACAGTTTTCCTGCTGTCCTTCATCAATGCCGCCAGTATCTTGTGGTCCTTCTCATCAAGCAACATGGATTGTAAGATTATTCCTGTATATATAAATTTAATGGTGTTTTATCTATAGATTATAAAGAAAGTATATAAATTTTCCCATTTTTACTAGCAAATGTATAAATATCTCCCATCCCTACCCCTCCTATCGAGCATAAGGTGATACTGTGGACGAAGGAAAAGACTACAAGGTTGCTGATCTCAAACTGGCTGAATGGGGACGCAAGGAGATTGCTATGGCAGAGAAGGAGATGCCTGGGCTCATGAGTGTGAGGAAGAAATACGGTCCGAAAAAACCATTGAAGGGAGCAAGAATCATGGGCAGCCTCCACATGACTCTCCAGACAGCAGTCCTGATAGAGACATTAGTGGAGCTGGGAGCAGAAGTGAGATGGGCTTCCTGCAATATCTATTCCACACAGGACCACGCAGCAGCAGCAATAGCGAAGAGAGGCATACCTGTGTTTGCGTGGAAAGGCGAAACACTGAAAGACTACTGGCGGTGCACTGAACGCGCCTTGGATTTCAACGGCAAAGGCCCCACCAACATTGTCGACGACGGCGGAGATGCCACGTTAATGATTCACAGAGGGGTGGAGGTTGAAAAGAATCCAAAACTCCTTGAGAAAGACTATTCCAAAGAAGGAGAGGATTTCAGGGAGCTCATGGCAGCTCTCAAGAACATCTATGCCAAGAACAGGACGAAATGGACAGCGATGGCAAAAGACATCAAAGGTGTCTCAGAGGAGACAACCACAGGCGTTCATAGGCTCTACCAGATGATGGAAGAAAAGAAACTGCTGTTTCCGGCCATCAACGTCAATGATTCTGTCACGAAATCGAAGTTCGACAATCTCTACGGATGCAGAGAGAGCCTTGTCGACGGCATCAAGCGAGGCACTGGCGTCATGGTGGCAGGAAAGATTGTCGTGGTATGCGGCTACGGCGACGTGGGCAAGGGATGCTGTCAATCAATGAGAGGTTTTGGCGCGCGGGTGATTGTCACAGAAGCGGATCCTATCTGTGCATTGCAGGCAGCGATGGAAGGCTATGA
>CAZTOO010000218.1:0-2055 GCA_964615215.1 uncultured Methanosarcinales archaeon | reverse complement strand
GAGATAAGGAATGCGAAAGTCTCCGACAAGGGGTTCTACGTGGCGTACATCAAGGAGAGCATGGCTGATGTCATGAGGCCAGCGCTGCATTACTTCCCGAACACCAGGTTCAGGATCTTCCCGAGCAAGAAAGGCAGTTGGGTGTCTTCCCTTGCTTCCTGCAGGGGAGTGATTGGTCCTGGAGGCCATCAGCTCATGGGGGAGTGTCTGCACCTGAAGAAGCCTTTGCTTGCATTGCCTGAAGAAGGCCAGTATGAGCAGCAGCTCAATGCAGAGATGCTCCAGAGATCAGGCAGGGGGATGATCTGCGACCCTGAGGATATCGAAGGCAGCATCAAGAACTTCATGGACAGCATCAAGGACTTTCCCTGGCCTATGAAAGCAAAAGGCACGCACTTTGTGCTGCATGACGACACCCAATCGACCCACAGGCTGATCAAGCAGTACCTGAAGGATGTGGTATATCTCGAGCAACGCCCCAATGATTTCACCACCAAGTCCATGCACCTCAAGCCGGGCGAATATATCTTTGTCGTGAAGAACAAGGATGCAGACAAGACTGTCAATTTCGTGCTGAAGAAGGATGACAAGAAAGTGACCAAGATAAGGAGGATCTCGCAGGGGAAGAGCAGGGTGGTTACTGTGGATCTCCAGAGAGGCACGTACTCCTATTACAGTTCCAAGAACGACACTCCGGAATACAGGATTATTGTCGGATGATCAGTTGTGTTTCTGAGCTTTAACAGTCTAGCCTCCCCCACACTACTCTTCTTAGTCGTATTCATTAAATGCATAGTCTCCCCGAGACGAACTCTCTGAGGAGTAAGCTTCCGTGCAAGAGCTACAGACCAGGGAAAGAAAAAGCTGTCAACAATCAGTTCTTGCCTATACCTTTAAATATAATTTTTCTCTTTAAGGCTGTATGGATGAGAAGGCATGGATTGTCTCTGTGGATATGGGCTATGGCCATCAGAGAGCTGCCTATCCTCTGAGAGACATAGCGCATGAGCGCATCATCACAGCCAACAGCGACAAGATTGTGGTGGAAGAAGAAAGGCGGCAGTGGAAGCGGTTCCAATTCATCTATGAGAGTGTCTCCAGGCTGCATTCTGTGCCTTTCATAGGGAAGCTGCTGTGGGGCTGGATGGAGAATATCCAGTCTATCAGCCCGTATTATCCGTTCCGCGACCTCTCAAAGCCAAGCTTAGGCAGCCTGTATATGCACCGCATGATAAGGAAGAATTTTCTCAGGAGCCTGGTGGAATACACCAAGAAAGAGGAGATGCCTTTTGTCACCACGTTCTTTGCTCCGGCACTGGCTGCAGCGCATGCAGGCATGAAAGAAGTGTATTGTATAGTGACCGACACAGACCTCAACAGGGTGTGGGTGCCTGAAGACCCTAAAAAGGACATCATCTATTACTTCACACCGACTGAGAGGGCTTCCAGGAGGCTGAGGGAGTATGGAGTGCCTCCGGAACGCATCTTCTTCACAGGTTTTCCATTGCCTGAGGAGAATCTGGGCAATGATTTGGAAGTGCTGAGTGTTGATATGGATGCAAGGCTGCGCAATCTCGACCCCAGGAAGAGGTTTGTTGCACGCTACCATGAGATGCTCAGGAAAGAGTTAGGCTCCTATCATGGTGTTGGTGTGCCTCATCCCCTGACACTCACTTACTGCATAGGAGGTGCGGGTGCACAGACCGGCATAGGCGCTTCACTCCTCAGGAGCCTGAAGGAACGCATACGGAAGAAAGAGATGAGGCTGAACATTGTGGTAGGCACGCATCTTGAGGTAAGGAGATATTTCCTGGACCTGATCAAGGCTTTGCAGCTTGAGCATGAGGTTGGCAACCATATCCATGTCTTATGCACACTGGACAAGAAGAGCTATTTTGAGGAGTTCAATGCTCTCCTGCATACCACTGACATCTTATGGACAAAGCCTTCTGAGCTCTGTTTCTATGCTGCATTGGGGCTTCCTATCATCATTGCTCCCCCTTTAGGTGCGCATGAGCACCTCAACAAGGACTGGCTGGTCAAGAACGGCTGGGG
>CAZTOO010000217.1:0-2073 GCA_964615215.1 uncultured Methanosarcinales archaeon | reverse complement strand
AATACCTTCCCATCCGGAGATGCATCCTGAACGATCGCAGCATTCCAGGCAGATGCTCGATGCATTCTATCAGAAATGGAAAATGAACCGGGATAAGGCATTGGCCATAAAGGAAGCATGTGACGGATTGGTGACGCATCTGGACTCCTATAAAGGGTACTATGCAGAGAACATCCACGCCAAGGTTTTCATAGAGGAGAATAATACCATCAAGCTGCATGCGGCATTTGACCCTTCGACAGAAGAGGGCAAAAAGATGTTTTTTGCAGTGGTGAACGAGGAAAGCAACAGCCTCAAAGCGCTTGTTGCGCAGTTCAACAGGATAGAGCATGCTATGCATCAGTTCTTTATGAGAGGGACCATCGCTGCAGAGAATAGTGGGCTGCATAACCTCCATGAGAACCAGGAGGCGTTTGACGCGCTTCTCAAAAAAGTGGTGAATGAATCCCATCTGATCATCAAGCCTGTCACCACACAGGAAGAATTCAACCAGATGTATGCACTCTATAAGGAAGCTTTCCCTGATGAGGATGAGCGCGAAGGCTATCATGAGCTCTGGAAATATGCAAAAGGGGAGGAGATGGAGGGAGGCAAATACTATACTGAGCTCTGGGTGGTCAAGGCCATGAATGTCGTGATAGGCGGCGTTATCTTTGATATTGTGGCCTGCGATGCAGGCAGATTCAGCTACGGCTCTGCGTGGTACTCTTTCCTGGCGAAGGAAGCGCAGAAGAAAGGCATCTCCCACCATTATTTTGAGGTGAGGGAACAGGTCGTGAAAAGCCGTGGAGGGATGATGTCCTATCCGCTTTTCGGCCTCTTCTGCGAGATGGACATCCCCAAAGGCCATGATACTGCACTCTCTTCTATGGACCCATCTGACAGGCTGAAGATATGGAGAAGCATGGGATGGCTCTATGTCGATACATACTATGAGCAGCCCCCTCTTGCAGCAGACAAGAAAGCAGTGCCTCTCCTCCTTCACTGCATCCCTTTCGAGCCTGGAGATTGGGCGAAGAAAGAGGGCATACCTGCCGATCAGTTCAGGGCATGGCTGGACACCTGGATAGAATATGGGTTTGCCGACGAGGAAGATGAGGAGCTTACTGCCTTGCAGGAACAGTCAAAGCAGAGGATGCTCCATAAGATGAAGGTAGTGGACGGGATTGTTCCCTTTGCTCCGGCAGGCAATGCTGTCAAGGAGAGGTTCCATCTCCTGTTGGAGAACATCATGTACCCTGAACACGAGGAGCTGCAGCTGAAGGAGAGTGGAGCTTAAGGCCACAACAAACTTTATATATAAATTGAACATTAGGTGTACACATGGCGCTGGAATTCCTAGGCACGTTTTATGCTAATTGGTGGCAGGTCATAGACTTCTTCATCTACTTGATCATCTTCGGCACCATAGGCAAGTTTGTCTTCTCGAAACAGTTCGACAAAGGCTCTGCCTCAAACGGCATGGCCATAGGTGTCGGCATAGCGTTATCGATAGCGATGGTCGCTTTGGAGATAAGGAATGGCTTCAACATCTCCACCATGGGCTGTCTTGTCGCTGCCTTCGTCATACTGGGCATTGTAGGTTTTGTCACCAGCTATCTCGTCAGGAACTATACGCAGAAGAACAGCTGGAGCTGGGTATGGTATATTATAGGGCTGATCATTGCCTTCATACTGATAGACCTCTTCTTTAGCCTTGGTTTCTGTGCGAGTCCCTTCGGATTCGGTCTCTTCAACTGGTTCGGCACAGGAGGTAGTGGAAGCGGCATGCCTCATTCCTGGAGCACTGCCCCAGGCATCCCCGGAGGTAACTGGATTGACTGGATTATCTTAGTGCTGGCATTGTTCGCCATCTACTGGATGCTGCGGGTGCTGGAAGGCCGCACACGTGATTTCCTGGGAAGAGGAACCAAAAGGCCTTATGACTGGGACAGACATTATAGAGACAGGGGCAGAGACAGGGAGAGAAGGAGAAGAGAAAGGGAACGAAGGTTGCCGCCTATCGCTCCGCCATTAAGGGAAACACCGCCGAGACTGCGCATCACTGCAGTCAGGCCTTTCCAGATACCTATA
>CAZTOO010000216.1:0-2076 GCA_964615215.1 uncultured Methanosarcinales archaeon | reverse complement strand
GGCCCCTGAACGGGCTGCTGCCAGAGATGGTGATGTTGTTGAACGTGAGATTGGTCGGGTTAACCAGTGCGGCAGTGAACTTCTTTGAGGCAGCATCAAAAGAGTACATGGTTGAAGGCATCTCCACCACCACTTGATAGGGGATGTGCTCCTCTACATAGTTCTCCCTGCCTTTGTAGAGATACAGCCCTTTCACAGAGAACTCTCCGCTCCCGTTCCTTGAAGCCTCAAGCTTTGCTGCATACTCAACACGCATTCCTTCCTGCATAAAATTCTGATAATAGAAGCTCTCCCGATTCCTGTAAAGCACCTTGAAATTATTTTCCCAGGACAGCGAGTAGTTATTGATATGGCAGCCTTTCACTGCAGTGAGGTTGGCAGTGATATTGAGGACATCGCCTAATTTCAGGAGAATGGTTTCTGTATCGTTGCTGTAGGTCTTGTTCTCTTTGAGTACATAGGCCTTTTCCAGGATGCTGATGACAGGGCTGTTGATGACATAGTTTTCAGTAGAGCTCTGCTTGACAGTCTTCACACCGTTATGATAGCTGACATCAGTGGACACAGAGAAGGTGTCTTCTTCCAGGGCTTTGATGCTGTAGGAGCAGTAATGTGCAGAGGTGGTGTCCAGAGGGCCTGTCCAGGTGATGGTGTTGTCCTTATCCACCTCACACCCCTTGAGGTTGAACACTTCTACTGTGCTGGGATAATCCTCGCTCATCTCAGCATTACCTATGTTCTTGTCCATCGCCTGGAGCCTGATTTCGATGTTTGCGATTTCGTGCTTGTTCAGCTCTTTGGTGTCGGATTTCTTGATGATGCTCAGCCCTGTCAGCTCCTGGGAGACAGTAAGAAAGATGCGGGGAGTCAATGTCCACACCAGATTCCCCTGTCTCAGGTCAGAGAAATTCCCAGCACACACTGTCCTGTTGCTCTTTGTTTCGCAGTCATATTTCTCCACGATGTACTCAGCATTCGGAAAGACGATGAGGGCAGCAGTCTCCTCTATATTGAGGAAGGCAGAGAAATTCTCTCCGAGATCAGTGATGCCTGTGCCTCCGCTGTAGACTTCTCCACTGAACACTTCCTGCTTCTCTGCAAAAGCCAGAGGTATTGCTAGAGATAGCAGAATAAGCAAAACCACACCACTTACCGAAAACATACCTCTTTGCCCTTCCATTACCCCACTCAAACACACTCAGAATATAAAAATGTTCTATTCTATCTTGGTGGTCATGTCGCCATAGATATTATGCTCCACAAGCCCTGCATCGGTATATGTTTTATAGTTGGCTTTCAGTCTGACAGAGAGCTTTTTCGTGCTGATAAGCTCATTGGGACAGGTTATCACAAAGATAGCCTCTTCCCCGTCATCAAGATTTACTGTAGCGCTCGGATTGGTATAGGTGTCTTTGTCGTCAGTGCAGGGGAAGCCCGCGGCTGAGAGGCTGAAATCGATGAAGTCCTGCCCTTTGCTGTTTCTTATTACTGCAGTTACTGTTCCGGTTCCGTTTGCGCCTGGCAGCGCTTTCCAGTCCACACACGATATCCCTGCCTGGAACTGGCAGCTGTCAGGCAGGTATTTGCCAGGCTTGAGCACTCCGAAATACGCCAAAGCGCCTATGGCGGCAAGAACGATAAGTATCGCCCAGCCGTACGTCACCAGAAATTCCATAGCAGCCTGAGCCTTTCTCAGTCTCATTAACACACCTCATGAATATGAAAATAATGATAATAATAAAAGTAAGAAAAAAAGAAAAGCCGGTTTATTCGACTTTTGTGGTGAAGTCACCGTACACCACATGCGGTAAGGGAGTTCCACCCGCAGAGGCCTGTGATGAATAATTTATTCTAAGGTCCGCACTAAACTTTTGGCCTGGCGTAAGGGCGAGGGTGCCAGCTCCAATCTCAAGTTCAGAGGCCAGAGTACTACACAAAATACTATATGTTTGTTCTTCACCATTAAGCAAGTCAGATGCAGCACTTAAGACATACCAGCTGGTGTTTGAAGATCCTGTGCAGTCTTCTGCATTAACCCCTATTTGTAGTGCTTTCAAATCCACACCTTTCCCGTTT
>CAZTOO010000215.1:550-2085 GCA_964615215.1 uncultured Methanosarcinales archaeon | reverse complement strand
CGCTATCGGGATTCCCGTCGCCGGATAAATGCTCAGATCCTCCAGCCTTTGCAATAGGCTGTGGCGCTTATGCTTCAGTACCTGCACTTCGTTTATTATCTTTTCAATCTTTTCCCATCTCTGCCTAGTATTGTATTTTTTCTTATGCGCTTTTGCCTCTTCCAGCCTTTCAACGACCTCTTTAACGCCTTCTGCTGTTATTGCAACTGTGGGCACTACAGGGACATCCAGCAGGTTTTCCAATCTTTTCGCATCGACTTCTATGCCCTGGTGCTTTGTTTCATTCCAGAAATTCAACGCCAGAATAACAGGGATATCTTTTTCTAACAACTGCAGCGTCAGGAATAGATTTTTTTCAAGATTGGTGACATCAACAATATTTATGATTACATCAGCTTTTTTTATCATCTCTGTCGCAATCTTTTCAGCTTCTGAGCTTGCGCTTAAAGAATATATCCCTGGAACGTCTATCAATTCAGCTTCTTCATTTTTTATCTTTACCTTGCCCTGCTTAAATTCGACAGTGGTTCCTGGATAATTGGATATTACCACTTCCACCCCCGTTAAACGTGAGAATAAGGCGCTTTTTCCGACGTTAGGATTCCCGACCAGAACAACCTTCATCTTTCTTCAACTATTATCTTTTTTGCCATGCCCCTGCCGATTGCGCACTGCCTTCCGTCAATCTCCATGATGACAGGCCCCCTTAGGGGATGCTGCGCGATTTTTTTTTTTATCTTTCCTTCCCTTATGTTCAGGCAGCATAACTTCTCCTGCAGCCTAAATCCTCCATTGACCCTGACTACCGCAGCTTCTTTTCCGCACGTCATCTCTTCAATAGTCGTTTCCATTTTTAATGCAGCGCCGTCTTTCCATACGGAGATTCTTTGGAATTCCGCAAAAAATCTTCTAATCTGTTTATCGATTCTTCTGAGAACGCATGTTCCAGCCTGTGGGCCTCTTCATGGACTTCACTGATGTCATAATCTAAGACAGCCCTTAGGAAAACCTCTATTACCCTATGGTTACGCAATACCCGTCTTCCCTCCTTTAAGCCTGTATGTGTCAAATATATTTTTGAATAGCGCTCTGATCTGACCAATCCTTTCCGGGCAAGTTTCTTCACCATAGTGGAAACGCTCGGTTTCGAAATCTTAAGCCTGTTGGCTATATCTATGGATCTTATACATTCAACTCCAGATTCTTCGCATAATTCACACATTACCCTCAGGTAATCTTCTTTGGATGCATCCATAAAAGTTAGCCATGCCTAACTTATATATAAAAGTTGCGAATTGCAAAGCACAGATGGTTTTACCTCTCATAAGACCTGTTTCAGTTTCAGAAACAAACATATATATGTTGTTTCATATATTGCAATAGGCGGTGATTGGTAAAATGACAAAGAGGTCTCTCATAATCCCCTTCCTAGTAGTGATTATTGGCATATGTACCTCAGCGATAGTGTCTGCAGAGAATTCCACTGAAACAACCAATGAAGTGCACCTGCATCTCTTTTATGGGCAGGGGTGCCC
>CAZTOO010000215.1:0-540 GCA_964615215.1 uncultured Methanosarcinales archaeon | reverse complement strand
TCTTTCTGGAGGGGATACAGCCGAAATACCCCTCGCTCATCATACATGAGCATGAGGTCTATTCAGACAATGAAGGCAGGATGCTCTTTGAGCGGATGTCGAATGCTTTTAATGTCTCTATTGAGGGTGTCCCGACTGTCTTCATCGACGACAAAGTTATTGTCGGTTTCAGCAACTCCATAGGCAGATCTATAGAAGATGAGATCATAAGATGCCTTGAAATCAGTTGTGGAGACCCGGCAGAGAAGCAGGGAACTTCTGAAACGATAAAGATGGTGGGGGATAGCTCTCCTTCTGAAGGGCCGGCAGAAGAAGAATTCTCCAGGAGATTGACCATACCCCTGGTGATAGCCGCTGCTGCTGTCGATGCAATCAACCCATGCGCTTTTGCAGTGCTTATCATCCTCATGACTGCGGCCTTGGCCATTGGAGACAAGAGAAGAGCATTGCTGTTCGGGCTTGCATTCACTGTTTCCGTATACATCTCCTATTTCCTTCTCGGCCTTGGTCTGTTCTCAGCGCTGCAAGCTGCAGGGATAA
>CAZTOO010000214.1:0-2095 GCA_964615215.1 uncultured Methanosarcinales archaeon | reverse complement strand
ATCTTCCTCCCCGATGTCTGGTGCAGAGATCTTGACTCCTGTGGCAGCGTACACTTCCTTCACCTGGGAGAAAGATGCTTTCCTGTCGCGCATCTCCTGGAGCGGCTTCGGCTGGAGGAGTGCCCGTATCTTTGTGACTATGGGTTTCTTGTCCAGAGTCCCTATCACTATAGTATCATTTTTCCTGAGATGGCCGTCATAGATGATGACATCCAATGTGGTTCCCAAACCTTGCTCTTCCTTGACTTCCAGCACAGTTCCTTTGGCATTGCCTTTGGCGTCCACTTTCAGCTCTGATTCGAGGAACTTCTGCGCAAGGCCTGACATGATCATCAGCAGCTCGGGAATGCCTTCGCCTGTCTTTGCGCTGCAGGGAACTATGGCGATCTTCTTGGTGAAGTCGGAGATCCTGTCGAACCTGTCTGCCTCCATCTTATAGTTCTCGTAGAGGAAATTCACCAGCTCATACACTCTTGTCTCAATCTCATTCTGCACGTTCTGGTGCTGGGAAGCGATGCATTCATGCAGGCTTTTCTTGCATATCTTATAGCCATTGATGAGGTCCAGCTTGTTCGCTGCTATCACAAAAGGAGTTTTGTACTGGCGCAATATCTCCAGGGCCTCTTTTGTCTGAGGCATGAAACCTTCCTTGATGTCTATGACCAGGATGGCGATGTCTGCAAGGCCGCCTCCCCTCCTCCTCAAAGTGGTGAAGGCTGCATGGCCCGGGGTGTCTATAAATAGGAGCCCTGGGATGGTAATCTTGAGAGCGCTCTTCTCCAGCAACGGTCCGCATACCTTCTTTATGGTGTCCAGAGGGATGATGGAGGCTCCTATCGCCTGGGTGATGGCTCCTGCCTCTGATTTCACGATGGCAGTGCCTCTGATAGTGTCTAATATAGATGACTTTCCATGGTCCACATGGCCTATGACGGTGCAGATAGGGCTTCTCAGGGCCTTTGAATCAGGGTGCTTTTCCATAAGGCCATGACGGAACTCTCCTCTATTTAAATATTGCTTTCATCAGCCTTCATCAGCTGTTTTTCCCCACAGCCCCTCTTTTTCCCTACTGTTTCAGGTCTTTCGAAGCACTGTGCCATGTCATGGTGTCACTCTCCTTTATTTTCCCAGCTTATTGTGCCAAGACTCTTTATGTTGGTGGACAGCCCCTCTTTTTTCTCACTATTCTCCCTCTACAAATATCACTTCCTCCAGAATATGCAAAAAACCAAATTCCGCAATGTTTAAATACTATTTAATCAAACAAGCTTTATGGTGGTTTAAGGGTATGATGTTTATCGCTCTCTCAGGTTAGGGCAGATAGGTGTCAGCGCCTTCTTCATCACCGTGGGGAAACTCCCCATTGTCACAAAAAGGGGTAGATGACATGAAGAATCGGATGACGGTGTTTTTCGTTCTTTCTCTAGTCTTATTTCTTTCGTTGGGATTCTCAGCATCTGCATTCGGGCCTGCGCTGAACATCTCGCTCCTTGAGACTGTGGCACGCACTGATGCTTACGACGGCACTTCCTATATGCAGGGCTCAGGAAATTATTCCAGGACCAATGTCAGCCTTGTCACGCAAAACCTTGAGGGAAAGATCAATATCACCAATGTTGCCGGCGAAGTCATCTCCAGCATCAATATCACGCTGAACCAGACAGGCAAGCTCATTGCTGTCCCTGTACTTCTCTATGCACCGGACTACCTCTTGACCCCTTTGGGGTATAACGTCTCGGATTTCAACACTGCAAATGAGTCTAATATCTGGATCCGTTTCCTCAACCCTGGAGATTCAGTCCTCTTCAACTACACCCCTAATGCAACAGGGGTTGTCCCTCTTAGCATCAATGAGGACTATCATAGGAATGGGATACCTATCTATAATGTCATGACAGGAAGGAATTTCACCATCAATCTTACTGTGACGAACAATCTGGTCACCAGTTTTGATGAGATGTATCTCACGAAGAAATCCATTTCCTATCTGGGCTATACCGGCGGAGATAATTTTTTCAATTACACGCTTACCGGAGGAGATAGCGGAAATGGGACTGCTGTCTATTCTGCCACTTATTGTGCTTTTGTGTGGAAT
>CAZTOO010000213.1:0-2098 GCA_964615215.1 uncultured Methanosarcinales archaeon | reverse complement strand
CCTATCACACCTCTGATGAGAAACGGCATGCTTCCCAGCACAGCCAGTACAGCGAGAGGTTCGACTTTATATCCTGTATACCCCATATCATACCCTGATGTCAGGCTTCCTAGTGTCTGAGAGATATCAAGGCCTATCTGTATCAGGTTGGGGTTACTATGCATGAGAAACCTTATTCCCTCTTCTGCACTGCCCAAGACTGCTATGGTATTTGCTATCTTCTGAGGGAGTTTTGCGTCTGCTACCAGCTGCTCTAGTGCCATCTCTGTTACTATCTAATAGTGGTATATAAATATTGCGGTGGGAATAGAGGAGAGCTGTTCTCAGGCTATGGAATGCAAAGATGAAATATACTAACGAATGGCTTTTGTCTATTTCTGCTTCCTAATCTCTTTCATATTCGTCAATCACTTTGATGAGCTCTGTAAGATCCTTCTTCTCAATCAATACATCTATCTCCCCTGTCTTTTTGTTGTAGATCTCAATCATTGTCTGGGAGGGGTTAAAGGCTATCTTCAAGCCTGCTGCCTTGAGCATGTCAAGGTCGGTGAACCCATCCCCGACAGCAACAGAATGCCTCTTCTCTATCCTATACTTCTCTAGGAGATAGGAGACGATATAGAACTTGACATTTTCAGTCATCACTTTCTTTTCTGAGATCGCCCCTGTGATCTTTCCGTCTTTAATCTCAAGCTTGTTTGAAATGATGACATCAAATCCAAGCTGGTTGCATATATGATCTATGATAATCGAGAATCCGGTAGAGACCCCGACGATGATGTATCCCCTTTTTTTAAGCTCTGTGATGGTCTTCTTCGCTCCTTTCATAAGCTTTATCTGAGGTATGAGGGCCATAACCTTCTCAACCTTTATCCCAGATAGCAGTTCTGCAGCCTTTCTTATCACTTCAAACATCTCTTTCTCTCCCTCAAGCTGGGCTTCAATGAGGACTCTCATCTCTCTCTCTGAATTATTCAATGCAGAGAGATCTACTGTAGTATGTGTCTCAGTCACCACCTTATTGATGTCAAGGGCGATAAGCCTCCTTCTTTTCTCTGAGGTCAATGCCCTGAAGAAAGCTTCAAACTCATGCATGATGCTGTTCTGAATGCTCTCTGTGCGCACATCCTCAAGATTATTGAAGTCCATGTAGAACGAATTCTCCAGCTGCTTGGCGATATCCATCGATTCAATGAGGAGCCCGCTGGTTATCTGAGAGGAGAGATCCTTGAGTATGATAAATACCTTTTCCGGATGTGCCGCAACAATAGGTATGGCCAGCTCAAACTGAAATTCTTTGCTGCTATACCGTGAGGTTATGCGCTCGTTGCTCTTAATCACCTGTATGAGCCTCTCGAAGTATTTTTTTGTCTCTGCGTGCGCAAGATCAAGGTCCTTCTCGTTCTTCAGCAGATTGTCAAACACAAGACTGAGATTTATGTTTGTCACGGTGAAGAGGCTGAAGGTAAGGTCCTCCGAGCATCTCTTCTTCAACAACGCTTCATAGGCAAAATGCTCTGCCTCCTTAATCATACCATAAGGGTAGTTGAAATGCGGCAATTCAGATTTGATGAGAAACCTCCGGGACTCCCTGAGCGATTGCTCAAGCGCCTTGAACAGCTCCTTTTGGTTCAGGAATGATGTCAGAGTCTTTTTCTCCTTTTGCATGTGCTCTTGCAGGAACATCTCGATGCTGTTCTTCGCCTCATCAATCTTGTTCAGTGTGGTAAGGGTTTCAATCCTCTTCTTTTCAAGTTCGTCCTGTACATGTTTCACATTAACACTATAATTGGAATGCTGCTCTTTTGTCAAGTAGCCTTTGCTGACCAACAGTTTGAGCTGCGCAAAGAGATTAGAGCGCTGTATGCTTGACTTTGTCCTTTCCATCACTACCTTCTCTATGACAGAGGGCTTGGTCGGCCTCTTTTCCTGCTCCAGGGCATAGATGCTCAGAAGGATTTCTGCCTGCTGGTTTGTCAGGTCTATGAGTGCCACAAGCTCTTTGAGCTCTACCATACAGCCACTATTGGTTTCCTTCTTTATAAATATATGTATGGGTAGTATGATACTATGTATATATATATACACTTTTATGATA
>CAZTOO010000212.1:0-2120 GCA_964615215.1 uncultured Methanosarcinales archaeon | reverse complement strand
CCCGGAAGATGACGAGAAGGGATGAAGAAGGCTCGAAAGTCTCAGGCCAGGTCTCTTTTTCCTGGGCAGTCCCTGCAAGCGTGGAAGAGGTCATAGGCAGGACTGGCACAAGAGGAGAGGCGTTACAGGTCAGATGCAAGGTCCTTGAAGGCAGGGACCAGAACAAGATATTGAGAAGGAATGTCAGAGGCCCTGTCCAGATAGGGGACATCTTGATGCTGAGAGAGACAGAGTTCGAGGCACGCCCCCTGAACAGGAAGGGAAGGGGAATGTCATAAGGTGATTGATCATGAAATGCTCATTTTGCGGAAGTGATATGCAGAGAGGCACAGGCAAGATGTCAGTCAAGAACGACGGCAGGATCTATTACTTCTGCTCTTCAAAATGCGAGAAGAATCTCATGAAGCTCAGCAGGACTGCCAGGCGCACACGCTGGACAGAAGAGGCACGCGCCTATAAGAAAGAGATTGCCAGCGAGAAAGCCAAAGAGGAGGCAGCCCCTAAAAAGGAAAAAGGCGATGCACCATGATAGAACAAACCCTTGTTTTGTTGAAGCCTGATGCTGTGGAGAGGCAGCTTGCAGGAGAGCTGATCATGCGCTTTGAGAAAGCAGGCCTGAAGATCATAGGCATGAAGATGCACTGGGTCACCAAGGACTTCTCGAAGAAGCATTATGCTGCGCATGTGAGCAAGAAGTTCTACAAGCCCCTTGAGGACTACATCGTCTCAGGCCCTGTCATCGCGATGGTGCTGGAAAGCCCGCATGCGGTGGAGATAGTAAGAAAGATTGTAGGCGGGACAGAGCCCAAGGCAGCTGCTCCAGGCACGATACGGGGCGATTACGCCCATGTCAGCTACGCCTATGCTGACGGCAAGAAAATCGCTGTCAAGAACCTCATCCATGCTTCAGGCACTTTGGAAGAGGCGAAGAAGGAAGTTGCATTATGGTTCACAGAGAAGGAACTGCATTCCTATAAGACAGTGCACGACAAGCACATACTCTAAGGCAGAAGAAATGACATAAGGTGGATGATTCATGGCAGAAAAGATGGTTGGGAAAGTGACAAGACTGATGAAGGTTCCTGCACATATCAGGAACATAGCCATTTGCGCCCATATCGATCATGGCAAGACGACATTCTCCGACAACCTGTTGGCAGGCGCCGGCATGATGTCCCAGGACCTTGCGGGAAAGGCATGCGTCCTTGACTTCCATGAGGATGAGCAGCAGCGCGGCATCACAATCGATTCTGCAGCAGTCTCCATGGTGCATGTCTACAAGGGGAAGGAATATCTCATCAATCTCATCGACACTCCCGGCCACATCGATTTCAGCGGAGACGTCACCAGAGCAATGCGTGCAGTAGATGGCGCCATTGTCCTGTGCTGTGCAGTCGAAGGCATCATGCCCCAGACAGAGACAGTGTTGAGGCAGGCCCTCAAGGAAAGGGTCAAGCCGGTTCTCTTCATCAATAAGGTGGACAGGCTGATCAAAGAGGTCAAGCTGACCCCTGAGAAGATGCAGGCGAAATTTATAGAGATCATCGGCAATGTCAACAGGCTGATCATGGAGATTGCGGAAAAGGAATTCGGAGGCAGATGGCAGGTCAAGGTCGATAATGGAAGTGTTGCCTTCGGAAGCGCATTCCACAAATGGGCCCTCTCCCTGCCCTACATGCAGGAGAGGAAGATAACGTTCAAGGATATCATAGAGGCGTATGAGAACGACAAGCATCAGGAACTGGCTGACAAGGCGCCTCTGCATGAAGTGATTCTGGACATGGTTGTCAGGCACCATCCTGACCCGCTCGTGGCGCAGGTATACAGGATCCCCAAGATATGGCACGGCGACCTTGAGTCAGAGGACGGAAAAGCCCTGATGGCCTGCGACCCGAAGGGAAGAGTCGCATTCGTCGTGACGAAAGTGGTCATAGACCCGCATGCAGGAGAGGTCTCTGCAGGAAGATTATTCTCAGGCACTCTCAGGAAAGGAGATATCGCAACTCTCAACAAGATGAAGAAAGATGTGCGCATACAGCAGGTCTCTGTCTACAACGGCCCGAAAAGGGATCTGGTCGACGAGGTTCCTGCAGGAAATATCATAGGCATCGTGGGGCTGA
>CAZTOO010000211.1:0-2123 GCA_964615215.1 uncultured Methanosarcinales archaeon | reverse complement strand
TCTCTCTAAACTCTCTTACGAAGAAGAGTGGTGTGGAGGAATAGGTCATCAGCGTGGGGAATGCGAGAAAAAAGGTTAAGGGATTTTCGGACAGATAAGGACTGTGCAGCTCTCATTCAGAAGATACTTACCAGCAACGCGCTGTATCTCTTTTGCTGTCACAGCCTTCAGGTCCTTGAGATATCTCTGCAGACGCGTGAGTGAGGAAAGCCTCTGCCATGATGCTATGGTGGTGGCAAGGTTTTTCGTGTCTTCGTTCTCCATCAGGAACTGGCCTTCGATATAGCTTTTGGCGTCTTCCAGCTCGTTCTTCGGGACAACAAGCAGTTTCTTCAGCTCTGCGTCTATCAGCTGCTTTGTGAGTGCTATATTGCTCTTCTTCGCGCTGAGATAGATGCCGAAGATGCCGTAGCCAAGGTTGGGATCATAGGATGCTCCCACTTCATACACCAATCCCCTCTTGGCTCTGATCTCCCTGAATAAAGAGCCTGACTGGCCTCTGCTGAGTATGGCTTTTATCACGTCGAGCGCATAGCTGTCTTGATGGCTCCTGCCGACTGTCTTGAAGCCACGTATCATGTAGGTCTGCTTGACTTCTTTCCGATATTCTTTGTAGAAGGATGAGGTGGGTGGTTCCTCGAATGTCCCTCTCTTCTCAGGCACCGCTCCCTTCATAGAACAGAACTTCTTCTTTATCATAGCTATGTCTTTGCTTTCGATGTTGCCTGTGGCCACCAGTGTGATGTTCTCCGGCACATACTGCTTCCTGTAGAACTCAAGCATCTGCTGCCTGCTCATGGCAGAGACTTTCTCGACGCTGCCATAGACAGGATACTTTGCAGGATGGTTCTGGAAGAGATGCTGATTCAGCAGTATCCACTGGAAATAGCGGGGGTCGTCCTCCACCATGTTTATTTCCTCAAGGATGACTTTCTTCTCCTTGGCAAAGCGTTTCCCGTCGAATGTCGGGTTGATGAGGATGTCAGAAAGGATTTCTGCAGCTGTGGGGAGATGCTTCTCCAGCACTTTTATGTAATAATAGGTGCGTTCGTTGCTTGTCACGGCGTTGAACTCCCCCCCTAATCTCTCCACTTCATTGGCTATGGCATCGGCATCCCTCTTCTTCGTGCCTTCGAACACCATGTGCTCCACAAAATGGGACATGCCGTTCAATGCAGGGGTTTCGTCGTCAGAGCCGACATGCACGCTCACCTGGAGCGCAGCAGTCTTTGTCTTCAGCCTCCTGACGATCAGCGTCATGCCGTTCTTGAGTGTATGTATCTGCATGACTCCTCAAAAAAGGACAAGCTTTTAAATATGTTGTGTTGATACCTCTTTTTCATGACTAAAAGGCTGTCTTTGCTGAGGAAGGTGATGAAAAGGCAGGGCATAGACCTCATCATCCTCTATAATCTCGACAATGAGTATCAGAATCCCAATGTCTTCTCTCTCAGCGGCTTCTATGGGCTGGGAGTGCTGGCAGTGAGGAAGAAAGGCAAGGCTGCCTTATTTGTGCCGAAGATGTATGAGGAGCAGGCCAGGAGGCTGAAAGGCATCTCTGTGAAGATACTGAAAAAAGATTTCTATAACTTTGTGAGAAAGATGCTCTCTCCCTACAGAAGAAGGCCTGTGGTAGGGCTGGATTACTTCACCACCACGCTTGCTCTCAGGCAGAAGCTCCAGAAGTCTGTGAAAAAGAGCATGAAGACAGTAGATATGTATGAGATGCTCTTAAGGATGAGGGCAGTGAAAGAGGCAGAGGAGGTGCGGATGATTGCGAAAGCATGCGCCATCTCCGACAGTATCTTTCAGAAGTTCGTCAGGACATTCTCCAGGAAGCGTTTCAGGAACGAGAAGGATATCAAGGCGTTCTTTGTGAATGAGGCGCTCGCGGCAGGCTGCGAGAAAGCGTTTGACCCCATCATCGCTTCCGGAAAGAATGCAAGCATGCCGCATTATACTGCGTGTCATGCCCCTCTGAAGAAAGGTTTTCTCCTGATTGATTTCGGCGTGCGCTATAAAGGCTATAACTCAGACACTACACGGATGTTTTATCTGGGAAAGCCCTCGAAGACGGAACTTCACCTTTATCATCTGGTGCTGAGCACGCAGAAAGACACTCT
>CAZTOO010000210.1:0-2151 GCA_964615215.1 uncultured Methanosarcinales archaeon | reverse complement strand
TAGCATATGGTAGGCACCGGGAATGCATCTGTCTGCTCGGTTGCATAGATGAAACGTTGCTCAGGAGAACCGGCGTCCATAGCACCGCCGCCTCCGCCCACTGCTTCCGTAATCTTGAGGTAATGATGCGTCAGCTTTTCTCCGCCCAGGAAGTAATGCTGGTACCAGAAACCCCATGGCTGGGATAATGGCGCTTCATCTCCTCCGACAGAGAACCGCCATAAGGAAGGAGCAAAGCCCTGTTTCCCTGTAAAAGTATAGAACAGCCAGCTGAAATGCTCATACATCGTCATGGTGAAATAAGGAGGCATGAAGAACCCCGGAGGACTCTTCATAGGATAATAAACAAGGAACCCATACGCATCTTTTGTATACTTCTGATATTGAGAGTACACCCCTCCTTCCACTACAGGATACCCCACAATGCTGAACTCGCTGCCTCCTGAATTGTTGAGCTGCACTTTCGCCCTGGTGACATTTGCCCTGACAGGAAGCACTACACTGCTCTGATAGCAGTAATAGCCAGGTCCATTTCCTGTGAGATCAAATTCATAGTTGTATATGGCAGTGGAGCTGTCAGCAGGTTCAAGCGGTATAATCGGCTCCCTGGTGTCCTCGTCCAGCTTCAACGGCTGGGTAAAGAACCATAGTGAGCGCTCATCCACATAGTTACACCTCCAGGTGTCGATGAGAAAGGTGAGGTTGAAAGAAGTTCCCATGGTATTGCCATAATGGTCCCTGCACGTGATGTAGTAGGTGTGATTCACCTTCTCAGGCAGACCTAACCCGTTGGGAGGAGTAGCATTCCCAGGCACTCCAGGACAGCGGTGTGTTGCATTGACCAAAGGCCCTAAAGAATGCCTCACCAGTATCCCTGTCATATTCCAGGTGTAATCCCCCACCATATTCTCATAAGTATTATTGAAGCAGGATATCCTGCATTCAGCATCCTCATCTGTCCTGCAGTCGATGATAGGCTGGGTCTCAATCACGCCGTCCAGGGTGGCATTCGGCATAGGATAGTAAGGGAAAGGGTTGATGGTGCATTCAAGACTAGGAGGTGAGGTGTCGTTCATATAGCCGATATGCACATTCCCGTTCTTCCAGTGGTAGGCAGAGATGTCATACACACCCTCCACCACAGGCAGGGTGCCTGTGAGGCTGCATGAAGGGATAACTCCGTCATAATCAGTCACTTTATTGTTGTAGCGATAGGCGAAATTGATGGTGTTGCCTGAGACATAGGTCTGCTCTGCATAGAGGTTAGGGATGCTGATCCTTGCTGATTGTCTGGTTCCCACACCCTGGCTGCACACATTGTCCACAAGAGTCACCACTGTATTTCTTGCATCGATAAGCTTGGCATCAACTATGGCTTTCTGGCCTTCAGTCGCAGAATACAGCGCATAAATCATGATGACGAGAAGCACAGCACTGGCTAGGATGATGAATTCCATGGCTGCCTGTGATGTTTTACGAATAGACAATATCTTCATACCCCATCCCTATCTGAACCAATCCGTCGCTGACATGATACGCATACACATCATACACCCCTTCAGTCAGGTTGATGCTGCCTGTGACATTGCAGTCAGTATAGCCTTCATAGTCAGACACTTTCCCTCCATACCGGTAACGGAGATTGACAGTCTTGTTGAAGAGCTGCGCCTCATAAAGAGACGGTATCCTTATCTTCACTGTCTCTTTGCTGCCTACGCCGGAGATGCAGACATCGTTCGCCACCCCTACGAGCGTTTCACGTGCATTGCCCAGAGTGGTGTCAGCAATCGCTTTCTGGCTTTCAGTGGAGGCATACCAGAGAAATACTGCTCCTGCTATAAGAATAAGTGAAGCAAGCATGATATACTCCCATGCTATATATTGGGCTTTTCCTCTGGAAAAATCTACCACCACTACCTTTCCCCTTTTTGACGGTAATTCCCTTCTTGGACAAGCTGCTTTTGGCACTCACAGTATAAAAAGATTACTGAAACAAAGCTTTTACAAAAAGCTTTGATGCAAAAGAAGAGGGTACACAAAAGGCAGGCTTTTGGTACCTCGGAGATACTGTGTATCTCCTACGGTTTCGCCTTCGGCTCAAGCCCCCTCAATTGGATTCTTTTGCTGTAAAGATCCTGCACTCCCCACACT
>CAZTOO010000209.1:0-2152 GCA_964615215.1 uncultured Methanosarcinales archaeon | reverse complement strand
TTCATTATGCTGCACTTTCAGCACACCCTCTTCCACAGTCCTGCCGATATGGATGGCATGCACCCCTCTCTTCATGAACAGCTCCTCTACTTTCCTGATGTTCTTCTCCTCTACTTCACACACGAACCCTGAGGATTCTGAGAACAGTGTTACATGAGGGCTGCACTTGTCGTTGAACAGCAGCTCTGCCCCTATCCTTCCGTCAGCTCTCCCACCCATCACCATCTCTGCCACAGTCACAATAAGGCCTCCGTCGGAGATGTCATGGCAGCTCTCCAGCAGCCCTTCGTCGATGGCATCAATCACTCCATGGATCATCTTTTTCTCATGCTCAAAATCAACTTTTGGGACATTGCTCCCCACTTCGTTGAAGAGGTCATAATACACGCTGCCGCCCAGCTCGTCTTTTCTCGGACCAACCAGGCAGAGCACATTCCCTGGAGCTTTGATCTTCATGGTGATGGCCTTTGAATAGTCCTCCATCACGCCAAGACAGGCGATGACAGGAGAAGGGTCCACACTTTTCCCAGAGGCTGAAAAATTATAGAACGAAACATTCCCTGACACAAAAGGCACAGGATCCCTGGTATCTTTCACCGTGATCTTTCTTGCAGCGTCGGAGATGCCTCTCAATGACTCGGTGAATTCCCAGAACGGCTCTTCCTTTTCGGGATTGCCGAAATTGAGGCAGTCAGTCATGCCGTAGGGTGTTGCACCCACTGCAGCCACATTCCTCATGGCCTCTGCCACAGCAGCAGCCCCTCCCCAATACGGGCTGATTCTTGAATATTTCGGGTTCGCATCAACAGAAAGCGCAACAGCAGCGCAGCTTCCCCTCAGGGGTGCCATGACTCCTGCATCAGCATCTCCTGGCTCTATGATGGAATTCCCCAGCACATTCAGGTCATATTTCTGGAACAGTTCCCTGCGCGAGCAGACATTGGGATGCTTCAGCACGTCGAGCAGCACTTCATTGAACGAGACAGGATGGTCGAGTTTTGGTTCTGTAAACTCCTTCTTCTGCTCTTTTGCAGCCCTGTCATAGAGTATGCCTTTCGTCACTTCCTTGATGGGCAGGTTGCATATCACTTTCCCTTTGTGCCTCACCACATACTGCTTGTCCTCTCTCACATGGCCGATGACTGATGCTCTTGCGCCTTCGGAGATCTTCGGCAGCTCAAAGTCCTCATTGAATATCTTGAGCACCGTCGGGGTAAAGGATTTCGGGACGATGAACCCGAACCTTTCCTGCGTCTCTCCGCACAGGATGATATACGGAGGAAGATACGGCATGGTCGAATGTATCTTGTCCACATCGACTTCAATGCCTACATCAGCATCAGAGCCCAATTCTGTGGTGACACACATGATGCCTCCTGCCCCGCAGTCCTTGAATCCAATCTCTATATTCTTCTTCCGTGCAGCTTCTAACACTTTCGCAATCGCCCGCAGCAGGATGTTCTTCAGGAAAGGGTCGGGAACCTGGACTGCTCCCTTGTTCATGTCCTCATCTTTCTCGTCGAGAATCAGTGAGGCGAAGGCAGCGCCGCCAAACCCGCTATTGTCTGTGCCTTTCCCTACCAGGACCACATCAAACCCTTCGCTATGTGGAGGTGCTCTTGAATGCACGATGTCCTGTTTCTTTATCAGTCCCAGACACACCACATTCACCAGGCAGTTGTCGTCAAAGGAGCCATTGAAATACACGTCACCTGCGATGTTCGGTATGCCTAATGGGTTTGCATAGCCGCCAATGCCAGACACCACTGCATTTGCGATATATCTTGTCCTTGCACCGTTCTTTCCGTTCGGGTCCCCGAACCTGAGTGGATCAGCAAGAGCAAACACCTTGCCTCCCATGCATAATACGTCTCTTACGATGCCGCCTATGCCTGTGGCAGCTCCCTCGAAAGGGACTACCTGGCTTGGATGATTGTGGGATTCATGCGCAAACACTATGCCGTAATCATCTCCCTTATGCTTGGTGAAATACACTATGCCTGCATCCTCTTGCGGCCCCTGTATCACTGTATATGCCTTGGAGGAATGAAAAATTTTTTATAAAATAAATTTTAATCCTGTCCGATAATTTATTGTGGAAATGAAATCTATAATAAAATAAGGGTTTTTAGAATGAAAAAAATTTTTATGA
>CAZTOO010000208.1:0-2177 GCA_964615215.1 uncultured Methanosarcinales archaeon | reverse complement strand
ATCTCGAACGCAGACATCTCAGGCTTCATGTCATAGGAAGGCACTTTTGCGCTGGGGATTAGCACTCTCTCTTCCCCTTTGGTTGGCTTCTCATGCTGCGAATTGAAGAAATAGGTGACATGCCCGTATTTCTCAGTCTCTGCGAGCCTCAACTGCCTGATCCCTGCGTTGGCCACCACTGTTCCGAGGTTGTTCTTGACGTGGTCTTCAGTATAGGCAGAGATCTTTTCAAGCCCCTTGTAGTAATTAGTCATGGGCACAAACAAGATATTCGGCACCCTGGTTCTCCTGAAGAACGCAAAGTCCTTGTCAAGGAACGCATGGGTCAGCTGTCTGGGCCTGTCTGTCCTGAAATTGAAGAATATCACACTGTCTCCGTCTTTGACCAGGCCCAGGGGCATCCCTCCGCTGTCGACGATACAGGTCGGCTGTATGTAATAGTCTGTCTTATCTCCCCTCTTGTATGCCATCTCGACAGCTTCAGTGGCAGATTTTGCCCTGAAGCCTTTCCCTTCTGTCAGGAGTTCATATGCTCTCTGTGTCCTGTCCCAGTTCTTGTCCCTGTCCAGGGCATAGTATCTTCCGCACACCGAGGCCATCTTCCCGATTCCCTTGGCCTCAATGGTGACCACATATTTGAGGGCAGATCTCTCAGGCACATCCCTCCCGTCTGCAAAGAAATGGATGAACACCTTTTCGATAGTCTCCTCTTTCACCATCTGAAGCAAAGCGAGGAGGTGGTCGACATGCGCATGCACCCCTTCGTCAGAGCACAGCCCCATGAGATGCAATGCAGAGCCTTTTTTCTTCACCGCGTCCATCACCGAAAGAAGCCTTCTGTTCCTGAAGAAAGCGTTGCTCCTGATATCACGGTCGATTCTCTCATACATCTGCCACACAATGCGGCCTGCTCCCATGTGCAGGTGTCCTACCTCTGAATTTCCCTGGCTTCCCTCTGGCAGCCCCACAGCATTGCCAGCGGCCTTGTTCAGTGTATGGGGGCATGTTTTCAGCAGGGTATCCATCACCGGAGTCCTCGCCTGGCTGATGTAATTGCCAGGACCTGGCTTTGCATATCCCCAGCCGTCCGCAATGAGAAGTATGACGTTATGTTTCGGTTTCATGCTCACTCCGGCTTTCTGAAGGACTTCCCTGCGTATCCTGCCTTCTTTCCGAGCTCTTCCTCGATGCGCAGCAGTTGGTTGTATTTGGCAAGCCTCTCAGACCTGCATGGAGCTCCTGACTTTATCTGGCCGGCATTCAGGCCGACAACAAGATCGGCAATAAAGCTGTCTTCGGTCTCTCCGCTCCTATGGCTGACCATGACTCCCCACCCGTACTCCTTTGCGAGCCTGCATGCAAGGATGCTTTCATACACAGTCCCGATCTGGTTGACTTTCAGCAGCAGTGCATTGCAGGATTTCTTCTCATACCCCGTTTTTATCCTTTTGACGTTTGTCACCAGCAGGTCATCTCCCACAATCTGCACCTTCTTCCCTATTTTTGCAGTCAAGGCAGCGTAGCCCTCCCAGTCCTCCTGGTCAAAGGGATCCTCTATCGAGACAATAGGGTAGTTTTTCACCAGCTCTTCATACAGGCCAAGCAGCCCTTCCTGTGTCAAGGATGGTTTCTTCTCTGCGCTCTTGAAATCAACATTATACATTCCTGCATCGAAGAACTCTGAAGCAGCCACATCCAAGGCAACCATGACCTTCCCTTTATAGCCTGCCTGTTGTATCGCTTCCATAAGCATATCCAGCGCTTCCTTCGCCTCTTTTATGTTCGGGGCAAAGCCACCTTCATCACCCACATTCGTGGCATCAATGCCGTATTTCTTCTTGATGATGCCTTTCAGGAGCTGGTATGTCTCAGTTCCCATCCTCATGGCCTCGGCAAAATGGTGCGCTCCCACAGGCATGAGCATGAATTCCTGGAATCCGAGGGTATTGCCTGCGTGCTTCCCCCCGTTGATGACATTGAAGCTAGGCACAGGAAGGTTCATGTTCTTGGTGCCTGCCAATTCCGCAATATGTGCATATAGGGGCATCTTCTTTGCAGAAGCTCCTGCCTTGCAGCAAGCCATGGAAACGCCAAGGATGGCGTTTGCCCCCAATTTAGATTTGTTCTCTGTACCGTCGAGCTGGAGCAGCGCATTATCAATATCTTTCTGTAAAGAA
>CAZTOO010000207.1:0-2200 GCA_964615215.1 uncultured Methanosarcinales archaeon | reverse complement strand
CCTTATCAGTGCCTACCTGGCTCTGGGTGAACTGCACGACCTGGACAGGCGCCCCTGAGTTATAGACATTCTTGTCCTCGCCAACTACACACAGCGCATTCTTATCATTGTCAAGCAGCTTCTCCTTGATGCAGAGCTTTGATGTTGTCTGGGTCATGTATTTGTAGCATACGCTTGCCCTGAGCGGATACTGGGTGTTTCCCAGCAGCGAACTCTCATAGTTCAGGCCTGTGTATTCCACCATGGTCTCAGTGCCCTCGAGAAGGTTTCCGTCAGGATCCTTCTGCCTCGCCATGAGGTCCTCATCCGGATATGCTGTCAGCTCTGTACTGGTCATACCGAACTCCTGCGGGTCAAATCCTGAGAGCTTCACCCTCACGTTCGTCTTGTCAATGGTTGCTTCGCCGTCATTCTTGAGGCGCACGCTCACGTCAAAGGGAAAATTTCCCTTGTCATACACCTCTGCTGGCGGAGCATTCTCCACGAATGTAATCAGCAGGCCATTAGTGCCTCCAATGAACGGGTCCTTGTCTGACACCCTTCCTGTGTTATTGTTGCCTGAGCAGGATGCGAGCATCAGTGCAAGGGCAGCAATGAACAATGCAACAATCATCTGTTTTCTCATGATCTCAAACCTCCTTTGATTCAAGTTGTTTAATTTGTCGACAGTATCTCCAACTGCTTCTGAGTTGTGATTTTATATCTATACGCCAGGTTGATGGCAAGCGGCGTGACATAGGCGTCTGTCCCCTTACTGTCCAGTTTCGGGAAGCGGCAGAAGATGATGCCCTCGCCGTTGATGAGTTTCATCGTGTTTGCCCTGTTGTTGAAGTCTGGATCGCAGTCTCCTGCATGGTTGTAAAGCTTGACCTCATACTGCACGATATCAAGGTCCATCTGCTTGGGAGTCATGCAGGTCGTCCAGCCTCCTGACTGCTTGTTGACAATCACTCCGCCGCCGACATTCTTCACATAGATCTTGAGCAAATCCTCGTCTGCTGTGGTATCGTGCTCAATCTTGGAGACTGAGACAGGCCCTCCCTGGCCGCCGCTCATGCTGATGTCATGGACAGTGCATACTTTCTTCTTTGATGTGGCTGAGAAGGGATCCGGATCAATGCATATCTGGGGGGAGGCATCGGTCTCATAGTCATAGCAGAGCGTCGCAAGCACAATGGGATTGTAGGTGTCGACTGATCCAGGAAGATTGATGCTGGCTTCAGTATAGAGTGTGGCATATCCTCCATTAGGATTGAATTCTGACTTTCCCTGTAAATCACCGTCGAGCCTATTGTTCTCGAAATGGTCGTCTCTCACACGGAAGATGTCAGGGTCATAGCCTCCTAACGTGACATAGAGGTGGGGAAGGTTCTTTCCTGAAGAGGTCTCCGGAAAAGCGCCTTTGTTCTTGACCTCAAGCAGAAGGCTTGCTGCTGCCTGGCTGGAATAGATATCTCCTGCATATATCCTTGAAGGGGGATTGTTCTCCACAAACGAGATGACAAGACCTTCTGTGCCTGTATGATAGTCTTTCTGCGACCGCTGCGCCTGGGTGTTGGAACCTGAAGAGTCGCAAGAAGAGAGCAAAAGAGCGAAGAGTAGGAGAAAGAGCACTACCACGTGACCTACCACAGGCTTTTTCATGTTATTGCACCCTCTTATTCTCTGTAACTTTAAATATTTTTCCCTTATCCTCCTAATCCGGTCTTCATAAGGGTTGTTTTGCTCTTGACAGTCATGACCTTGGACTGAGAGATGGCATAGCCATACTCTATCTGGACCTCAAGGGGAGTGATGAAGGCTGTGTCCAGGCCATCAGGGATAGTGTCCTGGCTCTTGCAGACAGCCACATTGTTGTTCTCATTCAGCTGTATGATGCCGTCTGCATCCACATTCCCGCACACAAAATCCTGCTGGAACACTCCAGGAAGCCTAACTGTCACTCTCACCCTGTTCAGCATGTCTGTCCTGTAGCCTCCCCCAGTCAAGGAGGAAACACCTTCCTGCGTGCAGTATTTCTCAACGTAATCAGCATGTGCAGGATTGATGATCAGGCCGTTGCCTGCATTCATCATGGTGATGATGACCTGCATCTTATTTCCTTCAGGCGAAGGATAGATAGTAGGCTCTATCTTGGTGACTGCCACCGGCGCACCCTGGCCTCCCGTATAGGAGATGTCCTGCATGGAGCATACCTTCT
>CAZTOO010000206.1:0-2201 GCA_964615215.1 uncultured Methanosarcinales archaeon | reverse complement strand
GTCTCCTCCTTTTGCGAGATAATGGCCGTGGCAACGATGGTTGCTGAAGACAAAGTCTGATGCTGTAAGATTTTCGCAGACTCCAGCTGATGTGGCCTCTTGACCTATAGAAAGATGCACAGGGCATCTCATCTCCTGCTCAGGATAAAGCTCCACAATCTTCTCTTCCACCATCCTGATGTAAAGCAGCTTTCTGAAGAGAGATGTCATGGTCTTTTTTCCGATTGCCTTGCTGCTCTCGCTCTTATCCATAAGCGCGTTGTTTTTGAAATTCCTTTATAAATATTCCGAACTTCAGATAGTGCTGCAGGGGATTTCTGCATGGATGCCTCCTTCAATAGATTTATATAATAAGAAAAAACATAGCGAGAATAACGCTAGTGAGTATACAAGTATGCACTATGGGAACCTTTAAGAAAGTGTTTGTCACAGGAGGAGGAGGCTACGTAGGCAGTGCCCTCATCCCTAAGCTGCTGGAGAAAGGATATGAGGTCGTCTCCTACGACCTTTATATTTATGGCGATGTGCTGAAGAAACATCCCCATCTGAAAGAGATAAAAGGCGACATCAGGGACAGGAAAAAGCTTCTCGAATCCTCAAAATCTTCTGATGCCTTCATCCATCTCGCCTGCATCTCCAATGACCCCAGCTTTGATCTTGACCCCGCACTGGGGAAGTCAATCAATTACTATGCGTTCAGGAACATCATTGATGCTTCAACGCAGGGAAACATCAAACGTCTCATCGTTGCAAGCTCAACGAGCCAGTATGGCATCATGCCTCTTGACATGGAGGTGACAGAAGACACTCCTGCAGAGCCGATTACCGATTATGCACGCTACAAGATTGCATGTGAAAAGATGCTGAATGACGCTGATGTTGGAGAGCTTGAGTATGTCTTTGTCAGGCCTGCAACACTGTGCGGGTATGCTCCCAGACTGAGGCTGGACCTCTCAGTCAATATCCTGACTATCAACGCCTTGGTCAACAAAAAGATCAGAGTGTTCGGAGGAAGCCAGATGAGACCTGCGCTCAACATAAAGGACATGGTGCGCTTCTATGAACTCATGCTGGAAGCGCCGAAGGAGAAGATACACCGCCAGGCATTCAATGTCTCCTATGCGAACAACACGATCATGCAGCTTGCTGAGCTGGTGAAGAGAGTAGTGGGAGACCCTTCAATCTCGTTAGAAGTCACGCCAAGTGATGATCTCCGTTCTTATCATGTCAACACCGATAAAATGAAGCGGGTTCTGAATTTTGAATGTAGATATGACTTTGAGGATGCGATAAGGAGCCTTATCGATGCATACAACAAGGGGCTCATTGTAGACGGACTGAACAACAGCCAGTATTATAATATCAAACGGATGAAGGAGGTCCATCTTAAGTGAGAGTGTGTAAGAGTATGGCAGCCATTCCCGACACCACAAGAAAACCAGTCGTCATCATAGGAAGCAATTCGTTCTCCGGCAGTATGTTCATCAGGTACCTGCTTTCCCATACTACATATGATATCATAGGCATAAGCAGGTCAGAGGAGAAGCATGAGATGTACCTGCCGTATAAGAAGCTGCTTGCCAAAGGGAAAAAGACGCGTTTCGTGTTTCATAAGCTTGACCTGAATAAGGACGGAGAGAAGATGCTCTCCCTTCTTGATTCGGTAATGCCTGAGTATATAGTGAATTTCGCCTCACAGAGTATGGTGGGGGAAAGCTGGGAGCATCCGGATCATTGGTATAAGACCAATGTGCTGTCCATCGTCAGGCTGACAAATGCGCTCAAGGACAGGAGATATCTGAAAAGATATGTCCATGTCTCGACGCCTGAAGTGTATGGTGCCTGCAAGGGATCGGTGAAAGAAGATGCCCCTATGAACCCGAGCACCCCTTATGCAGGGTCACGCGCAGCAGCAGATGTCTTCATACAGATGCTGGTAAAGCAGTTTGGGTTCCCTGCGGTATTCACCCGGGCAGCAAATGTCTATGGCCCTGGACAGCAGCTCTTCAAGATTATCCCGCGCAGCATAGTGTATATCAAGAAAGGCATGAAAGTGCCCCTTCACGGAGGCGGAGAAGCACGCCGTGCATTCATCCACATGGATGATGTATCATCTGCAACCCTGAAGATCATGGAATATGCAAAACCTGGGGAGATATACCATATCTCGACTGATGACCTGATATCCATACGCGACCTTG
>CAZTOO010000205.1:0-2215 GCA_964615215.1 uncultured Methanosarcinales archaeon | reverse complement strand
AACTCATCATGAAGCAGAAATTCCCCGAGAAACTCAAGAAAGAGATAACAACGTGCTATAAAAAACTCAAGAATAAGAAAGTGGCAGTAAGGAGCAGTGCGACAGCAGAAGACCTTCCAACAGCATCATTTGCAGGGCAGCAGGACACCTATCTCAACATTACTGGGGAGAAAAACGTGATACAGGCTGTCCAAAGATGCTGGGCTTCACTCTTCACCTCAAGGGCAATCTATTATCGGGAAGAGAACAAGTTCAAGCACAGGGATGTACTCATATCGGTTGTTGTCCAGGAGATGATTGAGCCGAGATATGCTGGTGTGATGTTCACTGTTGATCCTATCCACAAGAAGTTCATCCTCATCGAGGTCGTGGAAGGGCTGGGAGAGCAGTTGGTCTCAGGGAAGGTGACTCCAAACACCTATTTTGTGAATAACAAATCGTATGCGCCAGAACAGACGAATGAAGTATTTCCCTTTGACAAGAAAAAGCTGAAAGGGATCGCAGCCATGGGAGTGATGATAGAGAAACATTACAGGAAGCCGCAGGACATCGAGTTTGCCCTGGACAAGAAAGGAAAGCTCTATATCCTCCAGTCGAGACCTATAACGACGTTGTGAGGAAAAAATGAAGGGATACAAGAAGCTGAAGTGGAGATGGAAAAAGCTGGCGTATGATATCGGCAGCCCCTACATCCACCCGATGTCATACATGGATGCTGTGGCAAGCAGGAGATATGGGAAGATACTGGGAGTGACACCCACACCGACGTTTTATGAGTTCAGTTCCAGAAAACTGAAGTGGTGCCTTGTTGAAGATGCCTATGTGAAGGAGTCTGGGGCAGCGCTGAAAAAGTTCAGAAGAAAATCCTTTTATGAATTGGTAGACAGGAAAAGCATCCAGACCATTGCCAGAGTCAAGAGGGTGGCTTTTGCACTGTTCAGGAAAGACCTGTCCTGCATAAGCGACAGAGAGCTCTCTGCGGCATATAAACGATTTTATGCAGACATGAAAGAGATGAATGTGTGGGGCCATATCGTCAATCTCCCTGATTTCCATCATGCTATGCTCTCTGAAAGGCTGCAGAAGTATGCTGAAAAGCGTGTCCAGGGAACCTCATTGACCGCCCCAGAAGTGATTGTGGCGCTGACGACAACCACAAAGATGACACCGATAAAGAGACAGGAGCGTGACTTCTACAGACTTGTCGCCTATGTGCAGAAGACCAAGGACAGGAAAAAGCAGGACGCGGCAATACGGAGGCACACGAAGAAATATGATTGGATATCCTTCAAATATGACGGCCCCACCATCCATGACGAAGCATATTTCAGGGCACTGGTGGAGAGCGAGATGCGCCAGCACATCGATGTAGAGAAAAAGCTCAGGGAGATGAAGAAGAAAGACAAGGAGCTTGAAAAGCTGCAGAAGAGGCTCGCACAGGAGCTTGGTTTCTCAAAAGAAGAGCTCTATTGGTTCAGGCTGGCAAGGACATGCATGTTCCTGAAGAACCTGCGCAAGGATGTCATCTCTATGGTGTGCAGGCTCACCGATCCAATGATTAGGGAGATCAGCAAACGGCTTGGTCTTACGCCGACTGAAGTGAGGTCCATGCAGCTCTGGGAAATCGAGAAAGCGCTGATGGACGGGAAGATAGATAAGAAAAAGATGGCAAAAAGGGTTTCACACTGCGTTTGCATAATATACTCTGACAGGATAGATATGTATACAGGAGCTGATGCTGATTTCTATGCGCAGAACTATATCATTGAAGAGACGGTGGATGGGGACGTAAAAGAGATAAAAGGCATGACTGGCTGCACAGGGTATGCAAAAGGGGTTGTCAGAATCATCCATTCTCTGGAGGAGATGGGCAAACTCGATGAGGGAGACATCCTCGTGAGTTCAGCCACCAATCCTGACCTGATGCCTGCGATAAGGAAGGCAGGGGCAATCATCACCGACGAAGGAGGAATCACCTGCCATGCAGCCATCGTATCAAGAGAACTCAACATCCCATGTGTGATAGGCACGAAGATAGCCACCAAGGCGCTGAAGGACGGCGACCTGGTCGAAGTGGATGCGACGAAAGGGCTAGTGAGGAAGATATGAAAATAGACAAGGAAAGATACATTCAGCTGTCAGTCAGGCAGAGGATGAGCCATTTCCCGAATTATCTTTCTATGGAATCCGTATGCAAGGAGATGGAGCATGCATT
>CAZTOO010000204.1:0-2245 GCA_964615215.1 uncultured Methanosarcinales archaeon | reverse complement strand
AATCCCTTCTCCACCCTTTTCCCGCAACCTTTATAAAGGACTGATTTTTCTTGAGAGAGGTTTACAAGCGAACGCCTGAAAAGTCTGGATCCGCAAGGGTCTGGGCACCAACAGGCTCTATAATGTCTGCAACAGAAGTTGTAGATCACCGAATCGCAGTTCATCCATACTGTGGCATTATAGGAAAAGCACAGCGAGCTTTTTCTATAGCACTACATCACGCTCATAGCATCAAGGAGGTTTCACTCATGGCAGAACCAAAAGGAGAACCTAAGGAAGAAGTAAGATTTTTCGTCAGGATCGCCAACACAGACCTGGACGGCAAGAAAGCGTTAGTCCAGGCCCTCACCAAGATCAAGGGGATAGGCCCCAGCTATGCCAATATGGTATGCACGGTGGCAGACCTTGACAGGGACATGAAAGCAGGAAAGCTGACAGACACGCAGGTTTCGAAGATAGAGGAAGTCATCTTCAATCCCCTGAAGTTCCATGTGCCTCCCTTTCTGCTGAACAGGCGCCATGACTATGAGACGGGAGAGGATAAGCACCTCCTGATGGCTGACATGGAGTATCAGAAAGGCAATGATATCAAAAGGCTCAAGATGATTAAGTCCTACAGGGGCATGAGGCATGCGTTCGGGCTGCCGACGAGAGGCCAGAGGACGAAAAGCAATTTCCGACGCAACAAAGGCAAAGTGAAGATTGCAATCAAGAGATCAAGCAAGTCATCGGGAAGGGTGTGATGAAACATGGGAGATCCTAAAAAGCTGAAGAAGAAATTCCAGAAGCCCTCCCATCCGTGGAGAAAGCAGAGGCTGGACGAAGAAGCCATCATCATGAAAGAGTATGCCCTGAAGAACAAGAAAGAGCTCTACAGGATAAACACGCTGCTCTCCAAGATGAAGAGCAATGTCAAGGTGTATGCTGCTGCCGGCACTTCACAGGCAGACAAGGAGAAGAAGCAGTTATTTGACAAGTGCGTAAAATACTCATTGCTGAAGCAGACCTCCAACATCGATGATATTCTGAATATAGGGCTCAAGGACATCATGGAAAGGAGGCTCCAGACCGTGGTACTGAGAAAAGCCCTTGCAAAGACCATGAAGCAGGCGCGGCAGTTCATCGTGCACGGCCATATCATGGTGGGAGAGAAAGCAATCACCTCGCCTGCATATCTGGTGAGCGTGGATGAGGAGCCAAAACTGAAGTTCGTGCAGTTCTCCCCGCTCTACAACCCTGACCATCCTGAAAGGAGCCAGAGAGTGGAGACAGTGGCTGAACTGAAAGAGAAAGAGAGAATGCTCCATCCGGAGAAAGAGCTGACTCCTGAGGCAGAGGAAGCACGCATCATAGGCAAGGCTGTAGGAGGTGAGCAGCAATGAGCGACGAACAGAAACAGGAGCAGAAAGCTGAAAAGCCGGCAGAGAAGGCCCCAACACCTCAACGAGAAGAACGGGCGCCGGAGGGCAGGCCTTCTTTCAGGCAGAGACAGAGACCGAGAAGATTTGACGACAACAGGCAGCAGAGATGGGGCATAGCCCATATCTATGCATCCTACAACAACACCATCATCCATATCACAGACATCACAGGCACAGAGAGCATAGCAAGGACATCCGGAGGCCAGGTGGTGAAATCCGACCGCATGGAGTCATCCCCGACAGCTGCGATGATCGCTTCAAGGAAGGCTGCAGAGATTGCTATGGAGAAAGGCATCACAGGCATACATGTCAAGATCAAGGCGCCAGGAGGCCATAACGGCCCCAACAATCCAGGGCCCGGGGCCCAGGCTGCAGTGCGAGCACTGTCCAGATATGGGCTGAGGATTGGCATCATTGAGGATGTCACCCCTCTGCCACATGACGGCTGCAGGAAGAAAGGCGGAAAGCGCGGAAGGAGGGTGTAACATGAACATCAAAAAAGAAGCCTCTCTGGCACATGATGAGAACGAGCTTGTCTTCGTCGTCAATGATGTCGATGTCGCTTTCGCCAACGCACTAAGGAGGGCAATGACTGAAGAAGTGCCTACCATGGCTATAGAGGATGTCGAGATCAGGCAGAACAGCACCATCATTTATGACGAGATTATCGCCCACAGATTGGGGCTGGTGGTGCTGACCACAGACCTTGATTCCTATGAGCTTCCTCCCACAGACGGCTCTGAACTGTCGGCAAAGCATATGTGCAAGTTCAGCCTGAAAGCGAAAGGCCCTGGCTATGTGTATGCGTCGGACATCAAATTCAA
>CAZTOO010000203.1:0-2267 GCA_964615215.1 uncultured Methanosarcinales archaeon | reverse complement strand
ATGTCCACAGTAGGTGCTACTTTGTCTGCAAGGAGGAGTGATTCCTTGATCCTCATACGTGCCATCGCAGGCTCATACTTCTCGATGGGCACCCCATTGACCCTCACTTTGCCTGTGCCCGGGCTCAATGACGCCCTTGCGACAGCGCTTTTCCTCTTTCCTGAAGTGACGATGACCTTTGATTTCTTTTCTGCCATGTTATTCCTTGCCTCCGAGCGTTGATACGATCTGGCCCAGCGTGACATAATGCAGCGTAGGCAGCTTTGACTTGTGCGCATCCTTGAAGCTTTCAGCCTTGTCCTTGAACTCTTCCGGAAGGCCTGAATAGCATTTCACTCTCTTGAAGGCTGTAAGCCCTTTCTCCTGTTTGTAAGGAAGCATCCCGCGAATCATCCTTTTCATGATCTGGTGGGAGTTCCTGTAGTGGTAAGGCCCTGTGGTATGGGTGCCTAGCTGGGAATGGCCTGCATACGCGCTTAACACGCTGCCCCTCTTGCCTGAGATGATAGCCTTGCTGCAGTTCACGACTGCAACTTCCTCGCCGAGCAGCGCCATCTTCGCTATCTTTGCTGCAGCCCTTCCTGCGATGAGGTCCGTAACATCAATGATTTTCATGATAATCACCCTATGATCCTGACTCTGCTTGCTTTCGGATTCTTCTTCAGCAGGTCTTCGATGGAAAGTGCTGTGCCTTTGCCCTGTTCTATCTTCCTGACAGCAGAGCCTGAGAAGCTGAACGCTGCCACAGTCACTGGATGGGAGAGTGTTCCTACGCCCAGCACTTTTCCTGGCACGACCACTGTCTCATCTTTCTCTGTCACGTCGCTCAGCTTGTAGAGATTGACTTCACTCCTGATCCTTGCCGGTTTGGACAGGTCAGCAGCGACCCTCTTCCAGATGCTGACATTCTCCTTCGCCGAGGCTTTTCTCAGTGCCGCAATCAAGTGCACTAACCTCGGATTGCTTGTCTTTGCTTGTCTCATGGTTCTTTCCTCCACTCCACGCACGTATGCTCGCAGAGATCATTCCTCGAACCTGTCGAGGATCCTTATGATGTGTTTGGCGCGGACATCATCTTCTGCGCCTGATTTCTTTGCATAGTTTGCATAATTCTGGAGTTCTGCCGCAACTGCCTCTGCATGGCCCATATCTTCCATGACGAACTCAGGCTTCGGCATTGCCGTCAAGGAGAGCCGTATTCTCCCAAGCCTGAACTGCCTCTTCAGCCACTTCTTCCCGTCTTCATGGGATATCTGGACAATGCTGTCATACGGTATCAGCACGCTTGTCGCTTTCGCCAGGTTCTGGCTGCCGAACACCTCGATGCCGTGGTCATACACATCATACCTCTTCTGTTTCAGCGCTATGGTATTGATCAGCATGATGGCTGCAGCCAATGCCACTATCCCTCCGTTGAGGAGGAGGTATGCGGTCCCGGAACTGATGTCCCTCCCATAGTAGGAGGAGAGCATCGCAAAGCCTTCATCCAGCATCCCAAGGAACTGCACGGCAATCAGGATAAGATTGCTCAGCGCCAGGGTGATGGCCATGCTCGTCATGGTCATCAGGTTGACTGCCTTCACATCAGGCCTGTATGTCATATAATATTTTGCCATGGTAACGATGCTATGCGGGGGACGAGGTTCGAACTCGCGTAGGCACTAAGCCACATGGCCCTCAACCATGCCCGTTTGGCCACTCCGGCACCCCCGCTTCGGATGCTTGCATGCTCATCGGCGGGTGACGGTCTCACAAACAGCAGTTTGGGCTACCGGCACCCCCGCATTATTGTAAAAACGAAAGTGCCCTATTCCTTGAGGGCAGCAGTGAATTCATCAGTCTTTGCATTGAGGCTTTCAAGAGCTTTCCGCACTATCTGCTTGGGCTCCAATTGGCCCCATGACTCTACAAAGAAGATGAAACTGTCATCTTTGTAGGTAATCTTAATGATGTTGTCGTTGATGCCGTCGCACGCGTCCAGCAGCACAGGATTCATGAGAGCGTCCTTGTCGATCTTGCCGCTCTTGTCGAAGATTGCCGGTGGATACATCTCCCTGCACTCTTTCAGCTCTGCTGCACTCTGGTTGACAGTCACCTCTGGATAACTCATAAAGCGCACATTGCCGGGAGACCATTTCGCATGCACTTTCCCGAGGCCGAGTTGAGCCGAGCCTTCCAGTATCAGCTCTTGTCCTTCAAGCAGCTTTGCGATGATGGTCTTGGGATAGACAGGCTTGATTTTAGGGTCCTTGAATTTGATGTCCGAC
>CAZTOO010000202.1:0-2270 GCA_964615215.1 uncultured Methanosarcinales archaeon | reverse complement strand
TCCAGCCTGAGAAAGAAATTCAGCTGCTCATCCATCCTGGATTCTTTCTGGCGAAGAAGCAGCTGTTTCTGCTCCTGATTCAGTCCTTTCAGCAGGTGCTCCAGAAAGAAGCGTATATGCCTGTCTTTCGTCAGCATGACGTTATAGATAATAATCTTCGTGTCTTTCTCTCCCTCAGCCACAGTTCTGTGGAGGACAATCTTCTCTTTCTCCAGGTCAGCAGGCAGGAATTCAAGCATCTTTTCCTTTATAGCCTCTTCCACTTCCCCTTCATGCACAAACACCCTCATCTCAAGGGTATGGCAGATCTTGGCTGTTGCCATGCTCTTTTCAGAGAGGAAGCTCCTACTTAAATATTGCCCTTTATAAATCAAGAGTGTGCTCCTCTCCTGTCTGAATGGCCTGTTTTTCTCTTTTTTTTCATAAATCTTATATATCCCTAGGCATTTGGCACTTCTGCAGAGTAGCGTAACTATGACGGGGATTGCTGCAGCAGCTATATGGTCTTATAGCGTGTGCGCTGTTCCGCTGCTGGAGCTCTGCTTTGGGGATCATGCATGCTAAGTCTTTCAGTAGATGAACGCAATGGAAAGAACGGGAAGGTCCGCGACATCTCTTTAGAGACACTTCTTGAAGATAAGCATATTATGAGATACCTTGGGAAATGGGGCCTTCTTCGCCAGAACATCTTCGGCCAGTATGCCTGGGCGTATCTGGGCAGACTGAACCCTTCAGAACCTGCGTATCATCATGGCAGGGAATTTGATGAGCTTCATGATGCAGGGCTCAATTACCGTTCTCCTGCCCTTCCTCAAGACGAAAAAGCCAGGCTGAGGGGGATAGCTCTCAGGAATATTGAAGATGATGAACTTGAGCCTAAGCAGCAGCTCTTCCAGGCCTTCCTTGCAAATTATATGGACAATGTCGACATCCTGAATGACCTGATACGGGCAAAAAAAGGAAGGGGCTTTCCCGAGGACAGCAGGAGCCTCCAGTATAATGAGCAGGTTGTTGAGAACATGCTCCAGTTCATCTGGGAGCATCACAACCAGGATACTCCTGAAAGGCAGGATGGGCTGCTGTATGTGACGCATCCTGTCCGCGTAGCCTATATAGGGCAGGTCTTCACGATATTCTCTTATTATCCGGAGATCAAGGACGAGGAACGCGCCCTTTTGGTCAAGGACTTCCTTCTGGACACTCTTACCTTTTTAGGCCATGACCTTCTGGAGACGACACGTCTTGGCAGCCAGGATGAAGAGGATGTTGTCAAGACATTCAATGCTGACATCTTTCATGCTGATGTCCCCCATTCAGAACTGGGTGTTTCGCAGGGAAAGATTCTCTATGACAATCTCATGTCAGTATCAAAGATAAAATCGCACACCAGCGGCGCTGACACATGGGTATATGATTTGTTGCGGAGCTATCAGCGCTACTTCTCAGGCGAGAACGGAAGCCTTGATTTGCGGGGAAGGATGGCTCCTATCATCACCAGGCAGGCTGACTGCGCAGACAATGTCTTTACTCTTAGCCACAAAGGGAAAGCCTTCGGGAGAGCCATAGTGAGGAAGAGACCCTTGCAAGGTTAGGAAGAAAATTAAGGGAATGGGAGCCTATCGCTTATCTCCTCATGAAATCAGCGCGACAGCCAAAGCAACTTCCTATGCTATACAGAACAGGCAGATACAGCCATCATTATACGTTGTTTGATCTGACCTACCAGACTATCAAACGCTATAATAAGTTGTTAAATCCCAGTTATAAGCTGGAACTCAGCCCTTCGGACATTGAGAGGGAATGCAGACTATTGGCAGCACGACTGCCTGAGGTTAAGGATCAAGAAGTCGTGGCCATCCTCGACCGTGAAATCCCTCTAAGAAATTTTACTACAGGAGAAGATGAGGTGACGACCTTGCGGGGCATGCTTCCTGTATTTTCAGATCTGACGAAAAGGTACAGGAGGACTTATTTTCAGGATAACTACGTAGGCACCTTGAACACGCTGTTGGTGCTTACTCTTGCAAAAGAGGCAAACCTAAAGCTCGAGAAGCCTGAGGAATCATGATGATACGTAGGGCATCTATTCCCTTTTCCAAACCTTTAAAAACCATGCACCCTTCTTTGCACACATGAAACACACCTGGAAGATAACGCTCTTTCTTGTTGCTCTGTTCCTGCTTGCCCAGGTCATGGGGCTGGTCATCGTCAAGAACTATGCACCTATTAATGCTGCTACAGGCGAGATTAACTACAAGGCATTGCCAGGG
>CAZTOO010000201.1:0-2285 GCA_964615215.1 uncultured Methanosarcinales archaeon | reverse complement strand
CTTCTGAATCGTGCTGTCTATCTCTGCTATCCCGGGCCTCATGATATCTGCGCCTGAAACAACGAACTTCACTGCACCCATATCAACAACAGCTGTTCTCATGTTCGAGGTCTCATGGAGTTTGTTCTCCAGAACGTATCTGAGTGTTGGTACTGGTCTCTCTCCGATGAAGAAGAAGGATGGTTTGTTATTCACCAGGAGAAGTGGGGGCTCTGCATCGAACTTCACGACTGCATCTTTCTTGTTCAGGGAGATGGAGAACATAGAGAGCTGTTCATTAAGCTGTTTGATGTCTGAATTGCTGAGATGTTGCCGTTTCATGCCCTGCCACTACCTGACTGCTGTGATAATCACTTTGAGCTTCGCTTTCGGATCTTTCAGCTTGTACATGATGGCGCGGTCTATGTCATAGGAGCTTTTCTTGGCATGGGTGCCTAAGGTGCGTTTCGATATGAACTCTGAGCGCCTGATGACTATCTCTTTATTGCTGCTGAAGGAGCGGTTGATGAGAAATGTATCTTCAAGGATGCAGAGGCTGCCATGGAAAATCTGGAGATCAGCACGGGTGAATTTGAGAAGCTTCTTGATTCTTTTCGCATCGAAATCCGCAGAAACACCCACAATGCAGTCTCCTTTTTTCGTCAGCCTTTTCTCTTTGGTGAATTCATAGGTCTTCCTATGCCCTGCAAGCAGGTTCTCGTGGCCGTAGCAGTGGAAGGTTATCTTTACCATTTTCAGAAGATGTCATCCAACGGTTTTGAGGGCTTTGTAGGTGCTGCATCCTGCTGCTGTTCAGCTATCTTCTCAAGGTCAACACCCAACTCTTTAAGAGCTTTGATATGCATCTGCATCAGTTGCTCGACAATCTGCTGTATCTTCTGCATCTCCTGGCGCTCCTTTGCCAATGTGGTCAGGGCGCCCTTATGGAAACCTATCTGTTCGTCTTTTGAAGTCTCTTTGTCTGCCATGAATATCACCTAAACCTGAGTTTTTGTAGGAGGTGTGCTCTTATAAATGCTCCGATTTTTCACATGATAGTTCTTCTTATACTCCTCTATGACATTCCTCATCTTCTGAGGGTTCCTCACCCCAAGGAACTGCACCTCGAAATCAGAAGTGCCTGCGCTGTTCACCCTGATGGTGCCGTAATCGAGAAGCTGGCCTATCAGGTCCTGGTTGACTTGGATATCAGAGATGTTCTGGTACATGATGCTGTTTGTTTGTATGTTGAAAAGACCTTTCTTCATAGTGACGCCATCATCTGTCAGTCGGAGATAGTTGATGGCTATGAGCAGCTCCAGGCCTGAATAATAGAGGAAAAGGAGGATGAGGATGACCATCATCAGCCAGGGTATGTTCCAGAGCAGGAAGACTGAAAGGACGATGAGAGCGAAGATGATGAAGTAATGTCCTATGAGGGAGCGCCGTGTGCGCTTTAGGGTGGCATACACTCTCTCTTCCATAGGCAGTAACAAGAAACCAATAGTATTTATACCTTACTTTACATATTCCTGGAGTATGCCCTTCTTCTCCATGAGGTCAAGAGTCATCTTTGTCCATTCTGTGTAGTGGGTGGGGTTCTTCCCGATGTCTATCTTCAGGTCATGCCAGGACATCCACTTATATTCATGGACCTCATCCTTGTTGACGGTGGGGTTTTTGTCTGACTGCCCGATGAAGACATGGAGGAACTCATGCTCTGTCAGGCCGTTGTCGAATTCCACCTTGTAGATGAACTGGAAGGCCTCCTTGAGGGGACATTCCATACCCATCTCTTCCTTCAATCTTCTTGCTGCCGCTGCCTCATTTGGCTCTCCATGCCTGGGATGGCTGCAGGCAGTGTTTGCCCAGATACCAGGGCAGTGGTACTTATCAAGGGCTCTTCTTTGGAGGAGAAGCTCTCCTTTCGAGTTGAAGATATAGACGGAGAATGCCCTGTGGAGCAATGCTTTCTTATGCGCTGCAATCTTCTCCTCACTGCCTATCTCGTTGTCATGCGTATCTACGAGGATGACGGATTCCATGAACGCAGGAGAGAATGGGTGGTATTTATAGGTTGAGGATGAAGAAAAAGAAAAAAGAAGAATAAAAAGAGGATTCAATACCGATAGTTCTCTGCCTTGTAGGGGCCTTGCTGCTTCACGCCGATGTACTCTGCCTGCTCTTTGGAGAGCTTTGTGAGCTTCACTCCCAGCTTGTCCAGATGGAGCCTTGCCACTTCCTCATCGAGCTCTTTGGGCAGGGTGTAGACTCCCAGCTCATATCTCTTTATGTAGAGGTCTATC
>CAZTOO010000200.1:0-2293 GCA_964615215.1 uncultured Methanosarcinales archaeon | reverse complement strand
TTTCTGTGATTAGCACATCCGGGCTTGTCGCATATGCTGCTGTTGCCGAGAACACTACCGCTAGGATGAATACGAGAATTACTTTGTTGTTCACCACTTCAACCTACCTCAACCCTTTTTTGAAGATTATAAACCCAACAGGGTTAAGCTTGGTAATCATTTGTTATTTATAAACTTTCCCTTCTGTAAAAGAGAAGAAAGCTCTGGAAGCTACTTATTTGCCAGTTCAAACATCTTTTCAATGCATTTCTTTGCCTGATGCATGAGAGTTTTCTCGAGAGTAATCTCGAATCCTTCCGGATTTCGCATGGCTGCAAGGACATTCAGGAGGTTTATCCTTTTCATGTAGGGGCAGAGCCTGCAGGTGCCTACAAACTGCCTGTCAGGGAACTCTATGCGCATCCTGTCAGACATGCCGCATTCTGTCACGAGGAGAAATTGGTTATGCTGGGTGCTTTTGATATAGCGTATCATATCCCCTGTGCCTCCGTAAGAGTCAGAGGCAGCTATCACCTCGGGAGGGCATTCATAATGAGAAAAGACCTTGACCTGCGGCATCTTTTTTCTTACAGCGTCTATGCCCTTTACTGTGAATTCCTGATGGACTATGCACTTTCCGTGCCATAAGTGAAGCTTTTTCTTCGTCAGCTTCTGGAGGTTCTCTCCCATATACCTGTCAGGGATGAATATGATTTCGTTGCTGTCTACGGTTTCTATTATCTTCAGCGCATTGCCTGATGTCACACACACATCGGAAACAGCTTTGATGTCTGCATTGGTGTTGATGTAGCATACCACTTTGGCTTTCGGGTGCTGTTTTTTCAGCTTTCTTACCTCTTCCGGCGTTATGGATTCAGCCAGGGAGCAGCCTGCATCGGGTGCTGGCAGGAGGATTGTCTTATCAGGATTGAGTATCTTTGCAGTCTCTGCCATGAATCTGACGCCGCAGAAGACAATCGTTTTCTGCTTCACTTTTGTGGCTTCCACGCTCAGGCCGTAGGAATCGCCTTTGAAGTCTGCTATGCCGAACATGATGTCAGGCGTCTGGTAGGAATGCGCCAGGATGACCATGTCTTTCTGTTTCTTTAGTGTATTTATCTGTAAGGTGAGCTCTGCGTAGGTTGCGCATTGCTCTCTGGTGAATGCTGCATGCTTGAGATTTTGGTAGAGGCGCTCTGTCTCTTTCTGGATTTCGTCATTCATGGCCGTATGGAATGATACGGGTTATTTATGCTTTCCTACTGATAGATTCATGTTTTGTTTGGTATTCCTTTTTTCTTACTGACGAAGATGAAGAGTAGGCTTGGGGTCTAGGGCTGTTAGTCTCCCGCACGACTTGAGCTTTGGAACAAAGCTGAAAGGCAGGAGCAACATGTCGGAAATGCGATTTCCGAGCATGCTCAAAAACCACTGAAGTGGTTTTATGAAGATTATTTTTTGTGAGTTCAAGGGTGGTTTTTGACAGAAGCCTGTAACTTAAGAAAATGCGTAGGACTCAAATACTGCACATAAAAGCCAAAATAATATATAGTGCTGGAAACTTCTTTCAGTGTATGGAGAAACGCCTTCAATTAATACAGCAGGTGGGTGAGGAGATACTGACTGAGGAAGAGTTGGTTGCTTTACTGAAGGAGAAGAAGCATCTGATCGCCTATGACGGGTTTGAGCCTTCCGGGAAGCTGCATATCGCGCAGGGCATTCTTCGTGCTATCAACGTCAATAAGATGATAAAAGCTGGCTGCACCTTCAAGATGCTGGTGGCAGACTGGCATGCGTGGGCGAACAATAAATATGAGGGAGACCTGGAAAAGATACAGACTGCAGGCAAATACATGATTGAAGTGTGGAAAGCATGTGGGATGGACTTAAGCCACGTGGAGTTTGTGTGGGCTTCTCAATTGGTGAAGGATGATGCGTACTGGAAGATGGTGATGCAGGTCTCCAGGAATGCGACTGTCAAAAGGATTATACGGTGCGCGCAGATCATGGGAAGGGCTGAGAGCGACAGCCTTCAGGCCTCGCAGATAGTGTATCCGTGCATGCAGGCAGCTGATGTGTTCTATCTGAAAGCTGATGTCTGCCAATTAGGCATGGACCAGCGCAAAGTGAATGTCTTGGCGCGGGAGTTAGCGGAGAGGCTGGGGTTCAGGAAGCCTGTGGTGGTCTCGCACCATATGCTGATGGGACTGGGGCAGCCGCCTGAGACTTCTGATGCTGTTGAAAGAGCGATGGCGATGAAGATGTCGAAGAGCAAGCCTGACACTGCCATCTTCATGACAGACACCAGCGACGA
>CAZTOO010000199.1:0-2314 GCA_964615215.1 uncultured Methanosarcinales archaeon | reverse complement strand
GTAGGGGAGAGTCCAATCTCTATCTGTTCAGATTCCCAGGAATTCATCAAGCTGAACATCAGGCAGGTCGGAAAAGTCACGAACGCTTTGGCAACACTCAAGAAAGGAGACATTGTATTGATACGGGGCCCTTACGGGAAAGGATATCCTATGAAACTCCTCAAGGGCAACAACCTGCTGATCATAGGCGGCGGCTGCGGGATAGCACCATTGAAAGGCATCATCGACTATGTGGAGAACCATAGGGGGGAGTTCCGAGAAGTGCATCTCTTCCTCGGATATAGGTCACCAAACGACATCTTATTCAGCAGAGAGCTGGAGGAGTGGAGGAAGAGGTATTTCCTGAATGTGACTGTCGACGAGAACAAGCACAATGAATTCTGCTATGATGCAAAGACAGGCTTTGTGACTGAAGCGTTAAAGGCAGCAGACTTCGACAACACCGACAAGATTGCCTTTGTGTGCGGGCCTCCTGTGATGATGAAGTTCGTGATACAGATACTGAAACAGAAAGGGTTCAATGACGACCAGATATACCTGAGCGCTGAACGACTGATGTATTGTGCGTTGGGGATATGCTGCCATTGCATGATGAAAGGCAAATTCACCTGCATGGACGGGCCTGTCTTCAGGTATGATGAGATAAAGGAGCTGGAGAATGAGTAAAGAGCAAAAGCCAAAACTGAAAGTTGGTGTCTACGGCATCACAGGATGCGCTGGCTGTCAGCTCTCCATCATCTTCAATGAGGAAGAGCTGTTGGATATCATAGAGCTGGTGGACCTGAAAGCCTTTCCGTTCGTCAAGGAAGTGAATATTGAGGAGCATTTTGATCTTGTGTTCATGGAAGGACTTGTCGCCGACAAGGAAGACCTGGAGACGCTGAAGAAAGTCAGGGAGCATACGAAATTCCTGGTGTCGCTGGGTGCGTGCGCCTGCACAGGATGCGTGCCTGCCTATAGGCATTTCACCCTTAAGGAGAATTATGAGCATCTGCTGTATAAAAAAATGGAATCCATCGAGGATCTGGAGCCTACTCCTATCGACGTGCATGTGAAGGTGGATTATTACATACCAGGATGTCCGCCAGACAAGAAAGAGATACTGACCTTCATAAAAAGCGCTGTGAAAGGCTTTTTTCCCATATCCTACTCAAGCCCTGTGTGCATAGAATGCAGGCGCAATGGGAATGCGTGCCTGCTCGACCAGGGAAAGCCCTGTCTTGGCCCTATCACTGCCGGGGGGTGCAATTCAGTGTGCATCAATGGAGGCTTAGAATGCTGGGGATGCAGAGGCCCCACAAAAGACATGAACCTGCCTCTGATGATCAGGATGCTCAGGGACAGGGGTTTTGACGACAAATTCATCAAAGACAGGATGAGGACGTTTGTGGGGCTGAAGCTGCCTATGCTGGAAGAATATATGAAGAGCGAAGCTGCTGCAAACAAGCTGCAAACATCATTTTTGGGAGAGAAGATCTTCTATGAGTAAAAAAACCAGGAACGGGAAGAAGAAGCTGCGCACGATACAGCTGAACCATATCACTAAGATAGAAGGCCATGCGAAACTGAATCTCGGGCTGGAGAACGGAAAGGTTACGGTGTGCGAGCTGTCTTCAACAGAAGGTGCACGCTATTTTGAAGGCTTAGTGAGAGGAAGGAAATATTATGAGGCGCAGGAGATCACCTCCAGGATATGCGGAATATGCAGCACTGCGCATGTGGTTGCTGCGGTGCTTGCCATTGAGGATGCATTGGGTTTCGAGGCTTCTGAACAGACCACTGCCCTTCGGATGCTCATCACCCTCGGAGAACGTATAAGGAGCCATGCCACACATCTCTACTTCCTTGCACTCCCGGATTACCTCGGCTATGAATCCGCATTGGCCATGGCGCCGAAGTACAGGAAGGAGCTGAGGAGGGCTCTTGCGCTCATGAAATTGGGCAATGACATGATCAAAGTGCTTGCTGCACGTGACCTGCATCCTGTGTCTGTCGCTGTGGGAGGATGGCTGCATCTGCCTAAGCAGAAAGAGATTGACGATCTTGTTCTCAGGCTGAAGAATGTGAAACAGGATGCAGTGAAGACCTTCAAACTGTTCAATGCGCTCAATTATCCGAAGTTCGAATCGCAGTGCGAGTGGTACTCGTTGAGCAGGCCTGAGCATTATGCCATGATCTACGGCACGTTCGTCTCGGACAAGAACAGTTTCGGGCAGCATCAGTACAGCGATTTCATGCAGGAGTACCATGAGCCCTATTCGAATGCGAATTTTGTCGTCAGGGATGGACATAGGTACATGGTGGGTGCTTTGCC
>CAZTOO010000198.1:0-2327 GCA_964615215.1 uncultured Methanosarcinales archaeon | reverse complement strand
AAGATGCGTGTCAGTAGCAGGCTTCGCTCTCCAGCAGTATGCAAAGATAGACAAAGCAGTCCTGAAGATAACGTCAAGGTATGTGGAAGGCTATCCTGCTGCGGCTATGCCTGTGGAAATCACTCCTCTGACAGCACTAAGCGACATGACCTACACAGAAACAGATACTAAGAAGGGTATAGGTGTGGTTTCAGCCACGATAAATCCGCTGATAACGTCAGAGATTGATGTCACAGCAATAACCAAGCCTGAGACAAAAGGGTATTTCATCTATCCTATAACAAAGGAAGAATCAAGCATAGAGGTCCTTTCTGTGGCATTGGAAGTGACGTATTCGGAAAAGACAGAAACAGTTCCTGAACCTGCACCTGTGGCTCCAGAACAATGCACACTACTCTCAGCAAAGCTCTCTGCAGAGGCATTCTCCATGACAGGCCTCTTGCGGATGTATGTGGAAGGCAAGGGATGCGACAGTGCCATTGTCACTGTCCAGCTTCTGGATGAGAGCACCACACAACCTGTCCTCACAGACAAGGCGAAGTTTGACGGGAATATGCTCTATGCTACCTGGAAAGACACTGCCAAGGAGCTTGCTCCCGGCCAGAGCATACTCTTCACTGCCTCCTTTGAAAGCCAGGAAGTCGCCTCAAACAGCATCATCATCGAACAGAAGCCAGTCGTGGACCTCTACCTTGACAGGAAAGAGTATGAAAGGCAGCAGATTGCAGAAACCATTGCTCCAGAAGACTCTTCAGCTGCATTGGCCATCTGCGACGCCTCAAGGACAGACAAGGAATTCTGCTATCTGAAGGTTGCCAGGGCAACAGGAGATGACCTCCACTGCATATGGATGGACAGCGAATCTGCGAGGGACAACTGCTACCTCCAGCTCGGCATGAAGAACAATGACATCCAGACCTGCACAAAGATCAGCAGACAGAGTTATGAGACACTCTGCAGCCTGAACATCTTCGTAGGCATCCTGAAGCAGTATGGGGAGGGGAAGATTACCGAGAACCCCTATGACACCTACGTCAGACTGAGACAGGAGAGAAGACAGCCGTTCGAGAACATCCTCTACAAGCCAGAGCCTGAAGAGAAAGCAAAGAGCATAGCCTGGATAGCGTTGGTGGTGATGGTCATCCTCGTGTGGGTGCTGGTGTATTTCTTCTCCAAGGCAAAGAAGGCCGGTAAGAGAGTCGAAGCCATAGAGAAGAAGGCAGATGAGCTCAAGGAACAGGAAAAAGAAGGCATAAGAAAGAAAGAGAAAAAGAGAGCAGGCAAGAGATGATAAAGGAACATTCTATGTATTAGTTATGTATTCTTGAGCAGCCTCTCGTATTTTCATTGCATGTGCAATATAGCCAGTGACTATTTCCCGTGCCTGAGAGCCTCCATGATAGGACTTCACAGAACTCTCCAGATACTGCGCGATACAGGCAGGATCACCCTCATCGCTTGCAAGATAGTCATAGAGCCCCTGGGAGAGCAGCATTGTTATGGCAGATACTGCCTCTTTCATGACATCGGTCTCTTCAGGCCTCAATGCTGTGCTGTCGCTGAACTCTGACATCTTGGCGAGAAGTCCGAGGATTCTGGTCTCTATATCTTCAGTCTGTGCCATGTTTTGTTCTGCCATACTGCATATAGTGCACGTCGTTTTTATAAAATTTTCCCTTAGAAAAAGCATTGCCTGGAAACTGTTAAACAGGATGCACTAACTTCCCATAGTCTTTCAGAGCAGCCTCGACAATCTTCTCAGCCAGTCCTGTATAGTCTTCAGGCCTCAGCTTCAATAATTCTTTCTTCACTGCAGCAGAGACATCCAGAGCCATGATGAAGGTCCTGATTTCAGCTATGGATACTTTCTTTCCTCTGGTCAGCGCTTTCAGCTTCTCATAAGGCATCTCTTTCTTTTCCCTTCTAAGGACTGTCTGGATTGCCTCTCCCAGCACTTCAGGATGAGAGTCAAGGTCCTCTTTCATCTTATTCGTATTGGGAGATGTCTTCCCCATGCCTTTCTGGAGGCTTTTTATCGCCAGCAAGCTATAGCCTAAAGCAACACCCTGATTCCTGATGACTGTAGAGTCAGAAAGATCCCTCTGGAGCCTGCTGACAGGCAGCTTTTCAGCCATGAATCCCAGTAAGGAGTTTGCCAGCCCAAGATTGCCTTCTGCGTTCTCGAAATCTATGGGATTGACCTTATGGGGCATGGTGGAACTCCCAATCTCTTCTTTCTTTACGCTCTGGATAAGATACTCCTGGGAGATATAGAGCCAGAAATCCCTTGAAAGGTCAAGTAGGATGGTATTGATCCTGCTAAGGTT
>CAZTOO010000197.1:0-2334 GCA_964615215.1 uncultured Methanosarcinales archaeon | reverse complement strand
CGTGCTGCAGAACAACGACTACTTCCTCCAGGTCTCGGGCGTGAAGGTGACCTGGGGATGTTGTAGTCAGTGCCCACCTGTCCTGTGGTTGCGATGAGCGTCGTGTAGGACTTCTTGAGTCTCGATAATGGCATGACCTTCGCTCTCTTCAGGATGTCGTTCGCATGCATCGCCCTGTCCCTTGCGATCTCATCTTTCGGGCTGCATAACGGCTCCACAAGAACAAGATTCCTGAAACCGAAGTTCTTCATGACTCTCGCTATCGCTCCCAGATTGCCAGGATTCTCCATGCCTATGATGATGATGTCCAGCATAGGCCTTGAAGTTATGGAGGTTTATTATAAGCTTTTTCTCTGATTATACGTACTTGTTGCTTTCCTTGTTCTCTTTTCTCAGGTTTAATAGCCTTCGCAACAGAACTAAACTCTTCAGATAGTTCGTATGAATCGACTACTACATCGAATACTACGAATAAGAAGAGTAAGCATGGGAACAACAGCAAAAACACTGAAAAACAAGCCTTTCCCACACCCATTTATTAACGATAACTGCGCCCTTTCCCATAACTTTATATATCACTCTTTTTTCCATAGATTTCTAGTATGGGGATACTAGAAAAGAAGAAGATCAAGCTCATTCTCGAGGATGGTTCCATTTATCCAGGCTACAGTTTCGGAGCCTTCAATTCTACCTCTGGCGAAGTCGTGTTCAACACAGGCATGATGGGCTATCCGGAAAGCATGACAGACCCTTCCTATCGCGGCCAGATCCTTGTGCTTACGTATCCTCTGATAGGGAATTATGGGGTTCCTGACGACAGCATGAGCGATGATATGCCGGTGCACTTTGAAAGCTCCTCCATACATATACGAGGATTGGTGGTCAGCGACTATTCTGCAGAGCACAGCCACTGGAACGCAAAACGCAGCTTGTCTGAATGGATGGCAGAGCAGAACATTCCAGGCATCTACGGTATAGACACCAGGGCATTGACGAAGAAGCTCAGGCACAAGGGAGTGATGCTCGGCAAGATCGTTGCCGATGAGGATGTAAAGATCGACGACCCCAACAAAAAGAACCTCGTCGCTGAAGTGAGCGTCTCTGAACCGAAATTCTATAAGGCAGAGGGAGAGAAGAAGAAAGTGCTGCTCATAGACTGCGGGGTGAAGCACAACATCATCCGCTGTTTCCTGAAGAGGAAGGTCAGTGTCTATAGGGTGCCCTGGGACCATGATTTCCTGGACGAGCTTGAGCAGCATGACGGCCTCTTCATCAGCAACGGTCCTGGAGATCCAAAGATGTGCAAAGCGACTATTAAGAACCTTTCAAAAGCCATGAAGATGAAGAAGCCTGTCTTCGGCATATGCCTGGGGAACCAACTGCTTGCATTGGCTGCAGGAGGCAACACCTACAAGCTGAAGTTCGGGCATCGCAGCCAGAACCAGCCGTGCATAGATATGGAGACAGGAAGATGCTATATCACATCGCAAAACCACGGATTTGCAGTCGATTCCAGAAAGCTCGATGACTTTGTTCCTTCCTTCATGAACGCGAACGACAACACCAACGAAGGGCTGCGGCACAGGACACGACAGATATTTTCTGTGCAGTTCCATCCTGAAGCAACCCCCGGGCCAAATGACACTGAATTCATGTTCGACTAGTTCGTGAGGCTCTTATGATGTCAAAGTATCTCGTGCGTGTGAATGAGAAAGATGAAGTGATAGGGAAAGTGTCAAGGAGCGTAGCCTTCAAAGAGAGGGTGTGGCACAGGGGAGTGCTGAGTTTCATCTTCAATTCACAGGGCGAGATATTCGTGCACATGAGGACAGCGACAAAAGATATCTATCCAAGCTACTATGATATGTGCCTTGGTGGCGGTGTGGATTACGGAGAAGGGTACGACGAAGCTGCAGTCCGCGAAGTGGAAGAGGAGATTGGCGCGCATGGAGTCAGCCTCACGTTCCTGTTCCCTTACAGGCATGAGGACAAAAAAAACAAGAGCTTTATCCATGTCTACAAAGGTGTATATGACGGCCCCATACGGCTTGAGAAGAGAACCATGGTCTCAGGAGGATTCTATCCTGTGGGAAAAGTGCAGGAGATGCTTAAGACAGAGAAGTTCCCGCCTGCCTGCATCGCAGCATTTGAAAAATACATAAGGGAGTACCATGACACCGACTAAGCAGAAAAAACACCACTTCAGGAAAGTCCTGATCTTAGGCTCTGGAGCCTTGAAGATTGGGGAGGCAGGAGAGTTCGATTACTCCGGCAGCCAGGCGATAAAGGCACTGAAGGAAGAAGGCATCAAGACAGTGCTTGTCAATCCGAACA
>CAZTOO010000196.1:0-2344 GCA_964615215.1 uncultured Methanosarcinales archaeon | reverse complement strand
ATGAGGGTCCCTGGCCTGAAGATGGCGTCAATGAATCGGACAGCACCGCCAATGACTCTCTCGTTCCCGCACAGAACCCTTCAGATGCGCCGTCAGAGACAGATAGAACCAAGGAAGACCTGCCTGAAGAGCTGGGCTTTTACATTGCCTTCATGCCTGAATACGAGCAGGAAAACATACAGCAGATGCAGGCGCCTGCCCCCCAACTCCCGCCAGAGACAGCATCAGTCCCGATACCTGGGGCTGTCTTTCAGGCAGATTCTCCATCAGATGTCACAGAGACAGAGCCGAAGGAGCATCTTTCTTCTTCCCTTCCTGAACTGACAGGCATGGTGGTTGCAGACCTGAAGCCTGGGGAGAAAGATATCCCTCTCCTGTCGATAGCTGCCCTGCTCTTCCTCTTTCTCGCAGCAGTTTCGCTGACTTTGCTGATGAGATTCTTGGAATGAATAGTGCCTCTTTTTTGGCTTCCTTGTGACGAAGAATCATAAGAGCAGTGTTGGGAATCTTAGGCTTTAACGGCTTGGGTGTCCTATGTTTAACAGCTTTAGTAACATAAGCCTACTCTTCGGATAGTCCGTCAGAGGGGTTGTACGCAACATATCGATATGACGAATACGATGAAGAGTAGTGTTCGGAGCCTTGGGCTGTTACGGCCAAGGAAGAGAAGGATACAGGCAGAAGCAACAGAAGCTTATTCTTCACATAGGTAAAGAAAACACCCACATCAGCAAAGAATCCCTTTTCACCCTTTTCAAACAAAATATTTAAATAAGCAGGAGAAAGCATACTCCCCATGACCATCACCATCACGTTTCCGGACGGATCCAAGAAGCAGTTCAAGAAAGGCACTACAGGCCTGGATATCGCTGAATCTGTCTCTGAAGGCCTTGCAAGGGAAGCTCTTGCTGTCCTTGTAGATGGGGTGGCCAAGGACCTCTCCCTGCCGCTCGAGCACGACGCTGAAGTCACGATACTGAAATTCGACTCTCTCGAGGGCATGGACACCTTCCGCCATTCCTCAGCACATCTGCTTGCCCACGCAGTCTCAGAGCTGTTCCCAGAGGCGCACAACACCATCGGCCCTGTAGTGGAGGAAGGGTTCTACTATGACTTTGATTTCAGGCCCTTTACGCCTGAAGATATCGAAAAGATAGAGAAGAAGATGGAGGAGATTGCGAAGAGGAAGCTGCCTATCGAGAGGAAAGTGCTGACCAGGAAAGAGGCCATGGACTTCTTCCATAATAATCCATACAAGGTAGAAATGATAAAAGAGCTGCCTGAAGGCCAGACCATCTCTGCCTACAAGCAGGGCGGCTTCATGGACTTATGCAGAGGCCCTCATGTCCAGAACACCGGGCAATTGAAGGCAGTGAAGATCATGAAGATTGCAGGAGCCTATTGGCGTGCAGATTCCAGCAACAAGCAGCTCCAGAGGATCTATGGCATCTCGTTCCCTGACAAAAAACTGCTCCAGGAATATCTTGACAGGATCGAGGATGCGAAGAAGCGCGACCATAGGGCTCTGGGCCAGAGGCTCAATCTCTTCTCTTTTTCAGACACAGCGCCAGGCATGCCGTTCTTCCACGCGAAAGGCATGGAAATCAAGAACGCGCTCATCGCCTATTGGAGAGACCTCCACAGGAAGGCAGGCTATGTGGAGATACAGACCCCGCAGATACTGAACCGCCAGTTATGGGAGATTAGCGGCCATTGGGAGAATTACCGCCAGAACATGTACACCACAAAAATCGATGATGTGGATGTAGCCATCAAGCCCATGAACTGTCCTGGAGGGATACTGGTCTACAAGCAGAGAGTGCACTCCTACAAGGAATTCCCCCTGCGTGTTGCAGAGCTGGGAGTTGTCCACAGGCACGAGCTTTCAGGAGTCCTCCACGGGCTCATCAGAGTACGCACTTTTACGCAGGATGATGCCCATATCTTCTGCACAGAGGGGCAGATCACCGACGAGGTGATTGGTGTCATCACACTCACCGACACCATCTATAAGAAATTCGGCTTCGACTACCATATCGAGCTCTCCACCATGCCTGACAAGCATATCGGCACAGAAGAGCAGTGGGCTCTCGCCACCAAAGCCCTGAAAGCTGCGCTGGACAAGCTCGGCGTGCACTATAAGGTCAATGAGGGCGATGGGGCATTCTACGGCCCGAAGATAGACTTCCACCTGAAAGACTGCATCGGCAGGACCTGGCAGTGCGCAACCATCCAGCTGGACATGTTCCTGCCGGAGAGGTTTGATATGGAATATGACGGCCAGGACGGCAAGAGGCACAGGCCTATCATGCTGCATCGCGCAATCCTGGGAAGCCTCGAGAGG
>CAZTOO010000195.1:0-2347 GCA_964615215.1 uncultured Methanosarcinales archaeon | reverse complement strand
CCCTGCATCCGCGCCAGCCTGCACGAAACATTATCGAGATACCAAAAGCGCATGGTCTTGCATGCTACACTGCAGATGGTAATGATGTCCTGGATGCGTATAGGATATCACAGGACGCGATACAGAATATACGCGAAGGTAAAGGTCCTGCATTCATCGAGATGCCTACCTACCGATGGAGGGAGCACTGCGGTCCCAATTATGACAATCATATAGGCTATAGGACAGAGAAGGAGTTCCAAGAATGGAAAAGGAAGGACCCTGTCCAGCATATGAGAGGTTTCATGCTGAGGAATCGTATCCTCTCGGAAAAAGAGATTGCATGGATGGAAAATGAGATATCTCGGGAGATTGAACAGGCAGTAGCCTTCGCAAAACAGAGTCCCTTTCCTAAAAGAGAAGACCTCACCACCTATGTCTATGCAGAGAATCACCCTAAAAGGTAGCATGTCCCATGGCTGTCTCAAATGAAAAACGGATGCTGAAATATCATGAGGCGATACGTGAAGCTACAGACATCTGCATGCAGCGCGACCCCTCAGTGTTCCTTATAGGAGAAGGTGTTCCAGACCCAAAAGGTATATTCGGCACCACCTTGGGCCTCCAGAAGAAATACGGAGAAAGACGTGTCCTGGATATGCCTCTTTCAGAGAATGGCATGACAGGAGTCTGCATAGGCGCGGCAATCACAGGCATGAGGCCAATCCTCACCCACCAGCGTGTGGATTTCTCGCTGCTCTCATTCGACCAGATAATCAACAATGCTGCAAAATGGCATTATATGTTCGGCGGTAAGATGAAAGTGCCACTTGTCATACGCATAATCATAGGCCAGGGGTGGGGGCAGGGAGCACAACATTCCCAGAACCTGCAGGCCTTGTTCACCCACATACCAGGGCTCAAGGTGGTCATGCCTACCACAGCCTATGATGCCAAAGGGCTCCTCATTTCCAGCATTGAGGATGATAATCCAGTGATTTTTATCGAGCACCGATGGCTACATAATATGACAGACTATGTCCCTGAAGGGCATTATGTTGTTCCTCTCGGCAAGGCGAAATTAATCAGGACAGGCAAGGATATCACACTTGTAGCGACCTCTTATATGACTATTGAGGCGATGAAAGCAGCAGATTACCTTCACCAGCAAGGTATCGATGCAGAGCTGATTGATGTACGGACATTGAAACCGTTGGATGACGACCTGATTATCGAATCTGTACGAAAGACAGGGAAGCTGCTAGTACTTGACTCAGGCCACTATACCAACGGTTTCGCAGGCGAGGTCATTGCGCGTGTGAGCGAGAAAGCATTTGGAGCGCTCAAAACAGCACCGCACCGTATCACTCTTCCAGATGTACCTACTCCTACAAGCAGAGGCCTTACAAAATATTATTATCCGCATTATGCAGACATCGTGAAAAAAGTTGCAGAGATGACAGGCAAAGACATCCCGCCACTCATCGAAAGAAAAGAGCCTCTTGATGTCCCAGACAGCTCATTCACAGGCCCGTTCTAGGGTCCTGAAGCAGAAGAGCTGAAAAAGAGGCTGAAAAGACGTGGAATCGGGAGTACAGATACCTAAAACTTAAAAAGGGATAAATAAGATATAGAGGATAAAACCTATAAAAGGAAGGGGACGATACCATGGATTTCAAAGGACTGTTCGAGAATAAGGTTGTCATGATTACCGGAGGAACCGGATTTCTTGGAAGAAGCCTCCTACGCGAGATTCTCAAGTACAATCCCCAAAGCGTCAGGATATTCAGCAGGGATGAAGTCAAGCACCATATCGTGCAGGAGATGTTCCATGATGATGAGAGGCTGAGGAACTTCATCGGGGATGTGAGGGACTACCCCAGGCTCAAGAAGGCCTGTGAAGGCGCAGATATCCTGATACATGCCGCCGCATTGAAAAGGCTTGATTTGCTTGAATACAATGTCGAGGAGGCGATAAAGACAGATATCCTTGGCACACTTAATGTTGTCAATGCATGCCTTGAATGCAACGTTGAAAAGGCAGTGTTCATCTCGACAGACAAAGCATGCTCCCCCATCAATACCTACGGCGCATGCAAATTTGTCAGTGAGCGCATCTTCACAGAAAGCAACTACAGCAAGGGCAATAAGAGGACGGTGTTCACCTGTGTCAGATACGGGAATGTCCTGGAAAGCACCGGCTCAGTCATACCGTTCTTCGAGCAGAAAATAAAGCAAGGGGGAAAGATACCTCTCACTGATCCTCGCATGACAAGATTCATCATCAACCATGACCAGGCAGTAGAACTTGTCTTCACTGCGTTGAAGCATGGTATAGGCGGAGAGGTCTTTGTGCCTAAATTGCCTG
>CAZTOO010000194.1:0-2350 GCA_964615215.1 uncultured Methanosarcinales archaeon | reverse complement strand
GGTCGTAGTCGTTGTCGTTGTCTATGTCAGCGAGTTCGACCTGGAGCGTCGGGGAAGCAACCCGGTCATGAAGAACCAGCCATGGATAGCGGTTGACTGCCAGGATATAAGTCCCGGAAGCCCCGACATTATGGTCTATAGAGCTGTCTGTGCAGTTGACTGCCCAGGTGTGGGTTCCGTTTGCAACAGTGGCAGTGATGTTATTGACAACACCTTCACTGATGCTGGCATTGCTCTCATTAGCTACTCCGTCAAGGATAAGGGTGCAGTTCGCTATTCCTAACAGAACATCATTGGGAATGTACTGGAACGTCACAGTGTTGGAAGCTGTCCAGCTGTTGTTTTCAGGCGCAACAAGGGTGATGAGAGGGCCTTCACTGTCTGTGAAATCAGAAGTGACAGTAAGATTGATGTAATCTGTGAAGATGGTGCTGTTCGCCTGGAAGCGGTGGGAAGGGCTTTGCTCCATTGGGTCGAATGCGCCGCATATCTCTAAGCCAGTCAGATCATTATAACAGCCGACGCCAGGGCACCATTTGCAGCGGTAAGAAGGGCTGCCGGTGGAATAGTTCGCATACATAACTGCACGCTTGCATAATCCCTCGTCTGCGACGAGCGTGCAGTCTCCCACCACAGAATACGGCTGGGACTTCACTGCTTCATAGTCATACACCATGAAAGAGGCGACATTGCTTGAGGCATTGACGAAATTGGAGAGATTGTAGGAAGCGTTAAGTGAAAAGTTGGCGTTGACACCCTCGCAACCATTTATATGTACGGTTTTTGTGGTTACATTTCCGATATAGAACCACGTGTTGTCAGAATAGTTATAGACATAGGTATGGAGAGGGGGGCTAGACGGAGGGACTGTGCCGAGATAATCGTCTCGCACATTGTTATAGAGGCACCCAGTGTAGGAGAGATTCAGGGAAGTGAGGTTGCTTCCGGAAGTTGTGATGTTGAAATGGAACCGGAGGTAAGAACGGACAGTCGCATAGAAAGGGAGAGGGCCAACTGAAACATTGTTGATGAGTGAGGTGTTGCCGAGTGATGTTCCAATACCAATATCATTATACCATGTATTCTCGTAGGTGAGATTGTCGCAGCCCTGTGCTTCTGTCAGTCCTATGTCACAGTTCTTGGTGAGGGTGTTGTTCAGCCCCAACCCCATCTCTGCAGGGGTCTTGTTGAGAAAGTCACCTCCGCCCAGACTTAACACAAAATAGCCGAAATAGGCAGGATTCTGGGAGGCGCTCAAGGAATAGGAGATGGTATAGGCTGTGAAATGTGGCACAGTGAAGATGATGTGGGTGGCGTTCTCCTCATAAGCGTAAGAGGTCTTTTGCCATGCGCCGCGACACTGCTCTGCCTCGAAATCCCAATCGTCGCAGACAGCAATGCCTGTGATGGGGGCGTCTGAGAGCTTCGGAAGGACGATGGTGGCGTCTTCCATGGCGATGGAATTCACAGCGACGATAGGATACTCTCCTGAAGTTCCCAAGACAAGATCATTCCTCTCCAGGTAATTGATGTCCTGCAATGCTGTGGTGTCCAGGATGCCTCGTATCTGCATGAACCCTTTCTTTTCCTTTGAAGGTGATTCAAGAATCACATCAATAACTGCATTGCCTGAGGAGTCAAGATTCAATGCCTCTACATTGATGTTCCTGTTGCTCTGTCTCTTCCTGATGTTGTTCTCCAGGTTGAGCCTTATGAGCTTCTCCTCATTCTTCTCAGGAGCCAATGCAAGCAGAGGAGTCTTATCCTTTAGGGGAGATGGCTTTTCCTGCTTTTCTTCAGGAGGAGAGAGAGGTATTGTTGCTTTCCCTTTCTCAGGAGCGTAGTAGACTGCAAAGGTCACTTCTGAGGAGGCCTTGCCGTTGTCTGCAGTGACAGATATCAGCGTTGGTGTCCATTCATCATAAGGCTCCAGCAGAGTAAGCACCAGCCTGCCGTCTTTGATGCGGGCGTTGACTGTGCCTGCTGATTGTGTCTGATAGCGGAGAGGGGAGATATCTGAGAAATACTCTTCCAGAGGAAGCGCGACGGTGTCTGTGAGGCGCACATCAACATAGTTGCCCTGGAGCTTCTGTGGGGGGATGGCGCCTACAGTAAGCTCCTCTGTATACGAGTCCAGGATATTTGCCTGTTTGTCGAAGAGGATGATGGTGAGGGGATAGGTGCCTGCTGCCTCTCCTGAGGAGATGTCTGCATCCTTGATGTCCAGCGATGCCACCACATAGTCAGCACCCGGGATGTCCTGTATCAGCAGCGGGACAGCATAGGCCTTTCCCTGATACTCGACCACGCCTGCTCGACCAGGATTGAGTTTGGTCGGTTCAACGGTGTA
>CAZTOO010000193.1:0-2358 GCA_964615215.1 uncultured Methanosarcinales archaeon | reverse complement strand
CATCATGCATGACCAGTTCGAGCACATTCATCCGTTCCAGGACGGCAACGGCAGGGTAGGCAGGCTGCTGCTCAACTTCATATTGTTGAGGAACAATTACCCGCCCATCAACATCTCCTTTGAAGACAGGCAGGAATATTACCGTTGCCTGGAGCAGTATTCTGCAGGGAAATTGCAGCCTACGCTCGAATTCCTCGTGAAGCAGTATAAGAAGACCATGAGACAGGTGACCACACCAAAGTGATTGTGGTCACCCAATACGTGTCGTGATACTTATTGAAGATTCGTAAGATTTACGGATATTTCGGAAGCTATGCACGCCAAAACTCTTCTAGCACGACGGCGAAAAGTTCTTAAACCTAGTTGCATTCTTCATGTCTAAGATAGCCTTCTGAGATAGCTTTTACGAGGTGTAATCACTATGCCAACATGTATCAATTGCAGGAAACCCTATAAAACAACATTCATCGCTAATTATAACCTTGATCTGTGCAAGAAGTGTTTAGAGAAGTTAGAGCCTTTGATCACCACAGATTATTTTGTGTCCAGGACAACGATCACTTGCCCAAAATGCAAGAAGAAATACAACGAAAGCATCATTGACGAGAAATGCAGAACGAAGGGATGCAATATCCATTTCTTCCGTGTCGATGGTGACATCTTCGCGAGATGGATTGATCTCCCTGCACACCATAAGAGAACTGTCAAATGAATACAGAAGAGCATCCTAAGACCATATGCCTCATCTTTTCTAAAGGCGTCGAATTCGACCCCTTTAAAGCAATCTCCTCACTTCCTGTTCGAGTTCTTCTTGTGAAGGGAGGTATACCTTGTATTTGGAGACGAAAAGCTTGTTTGTTATGCCTGAAAGCGCATATCTCACATGCACCGTATCCTTCTCAGTGCACAGGACAATGCCTATGGGAGGAGCATCCCCCTCTTTGTTCAGTTCTTCTCTTACATAGTTCAGATAAAAGTTGAGCTGGCCAGCATCCTCTGCCCTGAATCTTCCGACCTTCAGTTCGATGACCACATAGCATCTGAGGTAGATGTTGTAGAAAAGCAGGTCTATGTAAAAATGGTCATTGTCGATAGTGATACGTTTTTGACGCGCAACGAAAGTGAAGCCTTGTCCTAATTCAAGAAGAAACCTCTGTAGATTATCCAGGATCCTGGATTCCACTTCCTTCTCAGTATACTCATTCTCTTCTTTGAGCCTTAGGAATTCAAGCACATAAGGATCTTTGATGATCTCTTCCGAATTGGCAGGAACAGCGCTATTTCCCTCATGCTGCAGTAATGCTTTCTTGTTTTTGCTCATAAGAAGCCTTTCATAGTGGAATGAGTAGAGCTGTCTTTTGAAGTCCCTGATGCTCAGATGCTCCTGAGCAGCATATCGCAGGAAATAGGATCTTTTGACAGGATCGTCCAGTTTGATGAGTTCGACATAATGGCTCCAACTCAATTCGGCAGACACTGTCTGCCAATTCTTGTAAAGAGTATAGAAACGTCGCATATCCTGCACGTTCCTTAGGCTAAACCCTCTGCCATATCTTGAGGTGAGGTCATGTGAGAGATTGGCCAGCAGCCTGCTACCATAGACAGCTTTCTCTTTCCCATCCTGTTCATATTCGACGATTCGTTTCCCTATCTCCCAATAGGTCCTGACCAGGACGGTGTTGATAGCATACGCAGCCTTCAATCTGCCTTCAGTGAGCAGAGTGCTTATCGCGTCCAGGAGAGTATCATATCTTTTTTTCATGGAGCACTGAAGGGGCCTGATGCTTATATACGTTAGGGCAACTTGTCCAGTGTCCTGTGACTTATTTCCGACGAGATAACTGCTTTTTACGGATTTGTTGGAGACTCTTTTCTTTATTGGCCTTGCTCTCCCGCACAAACCTTTAACAAAGGTTTGATCTAAACATGAGGGTTTCGCTTCGCTCAAGCCCTCTTAACGACCTCGCTCTCCCCGCACTAAACTCTTCTTCGTCAGATGATGTATATGGTAACTATTCTAACGGACTATCTGATGTGTAAAGTGCGGGAAACGCCAGGCTAGAGAAACTTCCGGAAATCTTACGGATTTTTCCCGCTTAACTTTATTAAGGGTGAATGCGTAGATTCTCTCATGGAGACAGAAAACCTTAAATATGATATGGACTTATCACATAGTATAGACTTATACTATGGTGAGAACATGAACATACTGCATTATCCGAGACTTGATACAGTGCTGCGGGTCGAGAAGATACTGAAGAGCGCTAAAGGGGCACTTTCGAAGAATGAGATAGACAGGAGGCTCAAGAAGAAGATCATGAGGCCTACGCTCAATATCATCCTGGCGTATCTTGAGGA
>CAZTOO010000192.1:0-2372 GCA_964615215.1 uncultured Methanosarcinales archaeon | reverse complement strand
ATGATGATTACCGATGCAGTCAGTATTGCAGGCATGAAAGGATAGGTTGTTTTCTTCCTGAACTTGGTGTAATAGACTGCAAACAGCAGCCTGTCAAGAAGTGCAACAAGCAGCAGAAAGCCCACCAGATACCATGTCGGCAGCAGGAAAAGAAAAGGCAGCATGGCAAAGAAGTCAGCATACTCTATCTTGAACTTCAGCAGTCCTGTGCAGAACAGCACATAGATGGCTATGGCAATCAGCAGCCTGACTACCAGGAGTTTGGTGTTGCTGAAGAACTCAAAGCTGGCGAGTATGAAGGCAATGACCATCCAGATGTACATGAAGCTCTTAGAAGCAGCCATATGCAGGACATCATCCATAGTGGCAACGACATACGTGCCTAGAACAAATACCCCAACAATCATTATCCAGAGGTCAGGAAGCATAGTCAGGCAGAGGGTTTTGTTTTATATAAAGTTTTGCCTGGGAAAGGTAAAGGTTTTATGTTTTCAGTCTTATTCTTTGATTTATCTTCTCTTCATCTTTTTCTTAAGGGTAGTGTGGGGCTTCTAAGGCCTTTATCGTTCTGGATGCTAACGACCTGGGAACGAAAGCTTACCCTTCATATTCGTAGGGATCACCAGAAAAAGAGCTATACCTGTATCTTATTCTTCAAACTTAACCTTATGCCCGAACATCGTCCCTTTCTTGAGCTTGACAGGCCTCCATTCGTCTGCCACGATGGTTGCCTTCAGCCAGGCAGCCAGCTCCTCCGGATTCCCGATAGTAGCAGATAAACCCAGCAGTTGTACATGTGGCAGCATCTTCTTGATCATGGTGATGACAACCTCGAGAGTAGGCCCTCTGCCAGGGTCATTGAGGAGGTGTATCTCATCAAACACCACCACTCCCACAGAACTGAGCCAGGAAGTGTCATGTCTCATCAGGCTGTCCAGTTTCTCATTGGTCGTGAAAAGAAGGTCATAATTCCGTATCTTGCTGTCATAGCTGTCGTAGTCGCCTATAGACATCCCTACTTTGAACAATCCCCTATACAGCTCAGAAAAGTCACGGAACTTCTCAGACGCCAATGCCTTCAGAGGGACAGTATATATCGCTTTTTTTCGCTTATTGACAATCTGATGTACAATGGCAAGCTCAGCAACAAATGTCTTGCCTGAAGCAGTGGGTGTGCACACCAGCAGGTTCTTCCCCTCCAGCAGCCCTGCTTTCAGGCTCTTCTCCTGCGAAGGCCTCAAAGCAGTCATGCCTGAATCAGCATAGAGCTTCAGTATCTCTGCCGGAATAATTTTCAGAAGCTGATGTTCCATTATTGGATTTTTCATTAAGAAGAGGAAAACAAGCCCTATTAATATGTTTTCTGTTTAAGCACATTTTCTTTTTTTCAGGATCTGTCTGACGGCATTATGCAAACAGGAGCGATAACTTCTCAGAGTGCTGAAAAGTTGCGACAGCATGACACTGGCAACTTCTCCTCTTAACAGAGTGCTTATCTATTGACTTAGTCAATAATGGGCCGCTAAAATAGAGGCAGATTTAAGATTACCTAAAACCAGGTAACCCAGACCTATTGACCAAATCAATAATAAAAAGCTTACATATGTTTCAGGAATCATACAAAATCATACCCAAAACACTAGAAACATTTAAATACTTTCCACTATCACATTGGGACAACACACACAGTTATGGGGGATTCGGTTAGCCTCCAGAGGATGAATCGTTTAATGAGAGATAGAGATAGATGTGGATGGTAGTATTGGTATGAACGAATTGAGGAAAGACTACTTCATGGAGAGATATGTCATCATAGCTTCTAAGAGAGGCAAAAGGCCCCATGAGTTTGCCCAGAAGTCAGAGCTCCAGAAGCCAGAGGTGGATTATTTCGCACCCGGAAATGAGCATCTGACACCTCCCACCCTGGACGAGGTAAAGGAGGGAAACACCTGGAAGATGAGAGCATTCCTCAACAAGTTCCCTGCTGTGGAAGAATACGAGTCAGCGTCTTTCAAGAGCAGCAATGAGATTCTCTCCTCATCACCTGCATTCGGCCATCATGAAGTGCTGGTTGAGACAAACACAGACCAACAGCTCTGGGACCTCCCCAAAGAGCACATCCACCACTATTTCATTTTCCTGAAAAGACGTTTCAACGCCATAAAGAAGAAGCAGAGCATCGCCTACATCTCCGTCTTCAAGAACCAGGGCCATGATGCAGGCACGTCAATATTTCATTCCCATACACAGATGGTAGGCTATACCATTATACCTCCCCTGATTACGCAGAAGATTGCTGCACGGCAGCGCCTGAATGCAGAGCCTTACGGAAAGATTATAGAGGCAGAGCGCAACAGCAAGCGCTTCATCAT
>CAZTOO010000191.1:0-2375 GCA_964615215.1 uncultured Methanosarcinales archaeon | reverse complement strand
AAACTCCCATTACCTTTTCTTCATATGCTCTATCTTCTTGAGCGCAGCATCCAATGCCACATAGAGGTTGTGGTCTATATGCTCTGAATTGTGGGGTTTGCCGTTGTCCAGGAGCTTGACCTGTATCTGATACTTGCCGTGCTCTCCATGGATATGCTTCATGCTCACTGTCAGCTTCTCGAACCGTTCGCAGACTTCAGAGAACTTCCTGGCGTAATTGCCTATGATCTTCTTGAGAACTATCATGTTGGCGCTGTCCAGCTCCTTGAAGCCAACCAGCTGGATGTTGCCGCCAAGCTCAATCCCATCATCGCTTTCCTGCATAGTCATCCCTGGCTTAACCTATAGTTTTGAAATATTTAAAGTTATGGTCTCAAGAATCTATTTTCTCTTCCTTCTCCTCTTTTTCCTCGCTTCCTTCTCCTCTTTCTGCCTCTGCTCTTCCAGCTCCTCTTCCCGGTTCTTGATGAGGAACATGATCTCGCCATGCAGCTTCTTGACTCTCTCTCCATACTCAGGCCCTAAGTCCTTGGTGAAGCGCTCTATTGTTTCATCAATATCTATCTTCCTGGCTCCTGCCATACGCTTGTCTGCATAGCAGATGATCTTCTCCTCTATGCTCTCAGGCACATAGTCCATCTTCGGCAGGGGGAGGTCCTGCTTTTCTATATCTTGGATAGTGATGCCTACTCCTATATGCCTCTCGCACACCCTGGCATAGCGCTCATAGCCTAGCTGCCTCAGTATCTCCCCCCCTTTGATGCCATGCTTGATGATTTCCTTATTGGGAAGGCCAGGAGGGTAATAGAACCTGCCTATATCATGCAGCAATGCTGCTATCCTGATGAAAGAGGCATCGCCATGGCCAATCTTCTGCTGGAGCTCTAAGGCCAATCTTTGAACAGCCTGGGAATGGGCAAGGACAGCCTGAAAAGACTGTTCATCCGGTGCGTGCTTCCTCAGCAATTCTATCGCTTTCTCTTCTGTGAGCATAAACAGGGTGATGTTGCGTTGTTTAATAAATCTATTCACTCCGTTCATCATGTAGTGCTGTCTTCCCTCTTTCTCTTTCCGAAGAGTAGTGTGGGGGAAGCAGGAGTCTTAACGGCCTTGGGCACAGAACTTTAACAGCAGAAGCACCTCAGGCTTACTCTTAAGATTAGTCGTTATCAGACTAAGGAGGAAGTACATAATATCCTCTCTTTCAGAAACAAACGTCAAAGAAAAAAGGAATCCGGGCGTTAGCCGTATCGCCCGATGAGATGCCCTAGCCGTGAGCATCCTGTAGGAGCTAATGATTCTTGAAAGGATGAATCTATGAGCATGAAAAAGAAAAAAATGTTCTCCGTCGGGTTTAAGGGTGTGTGAGGGTGGTTGTCCTTAAGAATGTAGTTCTGATGACAGAGAACATTTTTCTTCTATAGTTGTGGGGGGAAAATTAGAGCATGAAAAATGTCTGTGAATCCTGGAGTTATAGATAGCTCTATCTATAACACATCTTACGAAGAGAGCAATTCGGGTAGTTCCAGCACCTCTCTTTTTTTCTAGGGGGCGATAGTCTTCATACCTTCTTCCTGAGGATGTGGGTGTATGGCGGCTTCCTCATCTCCTGGACCCACATGATGCCCAGCTTGATCATGACTTTGTTGAATCTGTCTGATATCTTGTACACTTTCTTGTACATGTCGTAGTCGATGAGGCCCATGCCTTTCATAGGCGTCAATATCCTGTCGTAAAACTGCCTTTTGTTGTAGGAGATCTTGACTTTCTTGCCCCTGTATTCGGGCTCGTCAATCTCGGTGATGAGGTCTCCCTCATGGAGCCTGGTGGCGAAGAGAGACATCTCAGTCTTCCCGATTTCACCGCCTTTCTCCTTGATCTCGTTGATCAGCAGTTTGGCAACAATCCTTTGCTGCTTGGTGGCGAATATAGTTTCAAATATATCCTCAGGTAGGTGAAACTGATCCAGTAAGATGACCATCTTAATGGGTATGGTAGAACACACTAGTATATAAATGTTGTCATTTAGTATACTTTTTCGTATACTGGGGTAGGGTTTTGCTTTAGTCCTTTTAGACGATAGTTCCTGAAAAATCACCCTTTGCGGAAGAATTGCAGGATCAACGAAATCGGCTGTTCATTGACCATATACCCTTCCTTCGGAAAATATTTCAGGTAGTTCTGCCGGGCATAGCGTTCGTCAAGGAACACCATGACGCCTCTGTCTGTCTCGCTCCTGATGCAACGTCCTGCTGACTGGAAGCATTTGTTCATCGCTGGCATGACATAGCCGTATTCCCAGCCTTTGCCTGTGCCGAACTTTCGGTCATAGTAAGCTATCAATTGCTCTGTGTAGAGGTCAGTCTTGGTCAATG
>CAZTOO010000190.1:0-2383 GCA_964615215.1 uncultured Methanosarcinales archaeon | reverse complement strand
AGTGGGCTTTATCGAATTATGATGGTCCTGAATGATTTTCAGGAAGTCGAAGATAACCGCCAGCCTGTCACGTTTCTTGCTCATTTCGTCCACTTCAGGATCCTGTAGGTGATTATCATAAACACTGCCAGAGAGATTGCCTGGAACGTTATGCGTATCTCATCAGGTAGCATGCCAGGCCCCACAATGAACAGGTTGAAGAGCCAGAACAGCAGGATAAGGCTGTAGAGCACTTTCATCTGGGAGATGTGCTTGTCCTTCCTCTTGCCGACAAGGCTTATCACGAAAGCCAGCACAACCAGCAGCAGCTGGGAGCACGCTACAATGATGGAAGAACGGTGGATGAGCGCAAGGAGCGCCAGGAAGACCGAGATGACGTTTGCCAGGATATCGAAATGGTTGTGTGTCCTCCCCTTCCAGGTCATGCTGTAGATGAGGGAGAAGATGGCCATGGTGCTGAAATAGGTCGTGAACACCAGGCTGTATTGGGGCAAACCTCTCAGCGGCCTGAGGTCGAATGCCCGGGTTATCAGGATGAACAGGTAGAAGAGGAACCTGGTGATATGGGCGAAGCCGAAAAACAGGAACGCATTCCTGAAGTACTGTATGCCTTTGTATCTGGAAAGCTCATACATGCTCTTGGTCCTGAAATAGATGAAGAAACAGAGCAATACGATAAGCAGTGTATAGAATACTTCTGCACCGAACTCGAGCGGTTCGAAAAACATAGGTATGGGCGGAGGCATGTTCTCACCAGAGTATATTCCTCTATTTAAAAGTTGTTTCATTATCCGTCAATTTATAAAAAGAATGGATTACAGATGTACATTTGCCTTTCTTGCAGTTTAAATACAGGCTCATCAACACCTGTCTGCATGAGCAAAGTAACCATAGTAGAAATCATTTACGATGAGACGCTCCGCAGGCTCGACATCTACGGAGTGGGTCATAGACTACTGGACGGAGGTAGACAACCATGAAGAAGACAAGCAAGACAAACAAGGCACCGCTTATTGGCGTGATTGCGCTGGTGCTAGTAGGGATTGTTGCTGCAGGAGCATTTGCCATGCAGTTCGGCAGAGGCAACGGCAGCATGGGAAATGATGCTGTTCGCCAGGCCATACTGGATGGGGACTACGCTGCCTACACGACAGCCATGGAAGGCTCCAAAAGGACAGCGATGAACGAAGATGACTTCAATGTTCTTGTTCAGCATTACCAGGACATGACTGCCCAAAGGCAGGAAAAACAGCAACAGAGGGATGCCATGCAGGCAGCGATAGACAGCAAAGACTACAATGCATGGAAAGCTGCTGTGGACAGCATGGATCCGAAGCCGCTGGTGGCTGAGAAGATCCTGAATGAAGACGACTTCAACACTCTTGTCCAGATGCATGAGGCCTTGACAACAGCACATGACCTTGCCACGAAACTCGGGCTGGATAAGCCAGGAGAAGGGTTCGGCATGGGCGGAGGCTGGCATGGAAAAGGCATGCGCAACGGCGGCATGCACGGCATGAAAGGCTTCGGCCAGAAAGGCAACGCTCCTGTGACAGGATAAAACCCATTTTTCTTTCTTTTCTTTTTTTCTTGCCGTTATGGATGAAAAGTCCACCTTGTTTATAAAGCAAGAGCCACAGGAAACAGAAGCATACATAAAGAGATAGATAAACTGGCCAAGAGATGAAGACAACGTGCCTGCCATGACTGCAACCAAAGATTCAGTGCTGCTCTCCCTCAAAGATGTCTGGAAAGTCTATAAGATGGGAGAGGTGAAAGTGCCTGCACTGAGAGGCGTGAGTGTAGACATCCACAAAGGAGATTTTGTCGCCATCATAGGAGCTTCTGGCAGCGGAAAGAGCACGATGATGAACCTGATGGGATGCCTGGACACTCCGACAAGAGGGAGCATAACCCTTAAATCCAGGGATATCAGCAGGCTTTCTGAATCAGACCTTGCCTCACTGAGAGGAAAAACAATCGGTTTCATCTTCCAGCAGTATAACCTGATACCGTCGATGTCTGCTTTCGAGAATGTCATGCTGCCTATGGAATTCATGGAATACAGCGATAAAGAAGCAGTAGCCAGGACAAGGGAGATACTGGCATTGGTGGGGCTTACTGACAAGATGCTCAATCGCCCTACACAACTTTCAGGAGGAGAGCAGCAGCGCGTCTCTATAGCAAGAAGCCTTGCTGGAGACCCTGAGATTATCCTCGCAGACGAACCCACAGGCGCTCTGGACAGTGTCACCGGAAAGGAACTGCTGAATATGTTAAGCAGGCTATGGAAAGATCAGGGAAAGACCATCATCCTTGTGACTCATGATCTTCATCTGGCCCAGTATGCTCACACACTGATCGAGCTGAAAGACGGCCAGAT
>CAZTOO010000189.1:0-2385 GCA_964615215.1 uncultured Methanosarcinales archaeon | reverse complement strand
AGCTCAACCAGAAACACATCCCTGCCTGAATCAGCTAACTCACTACCAAAAGTCTGCCATGCAGAGACATTGCTCCACAACCCTCCAGCCAGAACAACAGGCTCCCCCCAATACTGAGCTAACCTATCACTGCTCTTCATATTAATCGTCCTTAACAACACACCTTTATTGGAAATAAAGTGAACATCAGAGACATCATATATCCCATAAAGAGAACGATACATCTTCTCACTGTCATCCATTGAAGGATGCGTAACAAAGAAATCATAGATGGCAACGCCTTCAATAGTACGCAATAGTCTAGGAGTATGAGAAGAAAGATAGTAGTCAGAATCAGAAGCAAACTCCTTCACAGCAGCAAGCATGCCTGAGACACCGACACCATAGATAAACACAGTATCATCAACATGAGAGACAACCCCGACAAACGGCTCATACACATCATTGCCGAAATACGACACATACCCGTCCTGAAGGCAATACCCCAAGGCGCAGCCGTTGGAGACATTAATACGCAAAAGAACATCATAATCCTCATCGACAAAAGAAACGTCTTTAACCCTCTCCTGGATATAATCAGAGATAAGTGAAGGATAGGAAGAATCAACCTCCAGCTTCACTCTCAGCTTAGAGACAGCATACGAATAGAAATTGTTCTTCTCATTTGTCTCCTTGACATCATCAGCAACATCCACAGAAACAAAAATCGTAGAAAAATTGCCTGAGAAACCGGGCAGAGAAAAGGTCTTGGTATCTCCCAGGCCGGAAACAGAGAAAGAAGAAGATTCGAAAGTGTCGGTGAAGACAGAGACTGTGAAAGCGCCGCTCGGTGTATTCCCCCTATTCGACACAGAGAACGTCTTTGAAGCATAGTCAAACGAACTCACAACAAGATCCACATACTTGAACACAGGCTCCGAAGGAGCATCATAGTCGAAATGAAAAAGCAGCGTCTTGGAAGCATACCCTGACAAAGCAACAGCATACGAAGCGAACACCTTAGAATCCTTCAGGTCCTTTCTCCTCCTTGAGACATCAACATCCTTCAGGCAGTCATTGCCTTTGTACACTAACTCATCCGGAGTAGTCAGGAAATAGCAGATATAGTTGAGGTAATCTGCACAATAAGGCATCACCGCTGCCTGATCCTGGAAATGGCTTATTATCCCGTACTGATAGAACACAGTAGTGTCAAAGAGAGATGAGCAGTGCTCAGGATAGAGCCCACACGCTTTTTCCACTGTCATGGAAAAGTCGCACTTCCCGTCATCAGGCCAGAAGCCTGCTTCGCTAAAACTGTTGTAATACGAAGTATAGTCCCTGGGGTCAAACAGTTTTCGCAGATACGCAGCATGAGTGTTGTTATAGGAAGAGAGGACATCCTTATCATACATCCCTGAAGAGTCGAACACAATCCCTTTCTTCGCAGCGTTAGGAGGGAAAGACATCTTCATCTCATGCCCGAAATCAGAGACAGTGAAGGCATTCTTCTGCACTGCAGCATCATTATAATAAGGAGCAAGATAGACAAAAGCAGGCCTGTCATTCTTATAGATGGGATAGATGAAAGGCCCTGCAGTCTCAGAAGCATAAGGTATATCAAGGTCTGCATACTCGAAGAAAGAGAAAGATACAGCCTGAGAATTGTTGTTATGGAGAGAATACAGGATGTCAAACCCCGAATCCCTGTTCATAAGATAAGTCTTGGTGACAATAAGCCCATCCCAGAGATAAGAGTACGCAAGAGACTTCTCATTCTTCATGACAGAGAAAGGCACCAATTGCTCCTGCGTCACATTCGCCCCATCCTTCACAAGCACAAAGAACTCCTCTTTAGCCAGCATCATGTCTTCAGGCCCGCCACCTCTGTCAGGAGGAGCCTCATTCAGGTGCCAGATGCCCATGCCAGCATCATCAAGTTTAAGAGTAAATTCTCCATTGCTCAGCTCATAGGCAGAGGCAGAAGAGCAAAGAAAAGCCAGCATCACCAAAAAAAGCATTGTTCTCATGAAAGTAAAACATGATTTTTCCCTTTATAAGTTTGCACCAGAAAAAACCGGAAGAATTCCGACGGAGACCGGAAGAATTACGGTATCATTGTTCGTCTTTGTGATAGACATCAGCAAACAGAATCGCATTCTCCTCTTTGTAATAGACATATGAGAGCCTGAAAGGGTGCACATACAATTCTCTTGTGCCTTTCCTGCCGAACCTCATAGGCTTTCCCAGCTCGGGATTATCGAGAATCTTGCGAATCTGTTTTTTGATTCGTTCTTTCAGGCCGGAGTCATGTATCTTGGCCAATTTCCTGGCAAATACTTCCTTATAGACAACGCTTACCATTTTACCAGCTCTTTCAAAAACTGCTCTTTTATATGGGGATGC
>CAZTOO010000188.1:0-2390 GCA_964615215.1 uncultured Methanosarcinales archaeon | reverse complement strand
ACCAAGGCCTTAAGTGTCTGGGACTCAGAGGTTTAACAGCCTAAGCAACAGAAGCTGACTCTAAAGAGGAGGATGTGGGAAAGAAGAGAAGATAACTGGGACAGCACTCCCTCCAAGAGAAAGGTTTATATAGATAAAACATTTCAATAATGCCATATTTAGGTGAGTACGCTCAAGCGTTTGAGAGAAAAGGAGGGTTTTAGATGAGGCAACTGCTAAAGAACATCAAGGGAAGATTCTCAAGGGACACTACTTCAAGAGGGGAGGAGCAGGACTATGTCGAGCTCGACACCGGCGTGAGTGACGAGAAGAAAGCAAAAGTGACTGTCAGGCCGTTCTCTATCGAAGATTTCGCAGACATCAAGCCTATCCTTGATTCCATGAGGGAAGGCTATACCATCGCCCTGGTCAACATCCGGCCATTGAAAGAGAAAGACCTGGTAGAATTGAAGAGAGCCATCAACAAGCTGAAGAAGACCACAGATGCGATTGAAGGCGACATCGCAGGCTTCGGAGATGACTGGCTGGTCATCACACCTTCCTTTGCGCAGATCTACAGGAACAAGCAGACAGCATCTGTAGAGAAAGAGATGAAAGACGAAGATTAGCTTTTTCCTTATTTTTGTTTTTGGTGTCACTTGTTTCTTTGGTTTTTAATCCCTTAGTCTGACATCCCTTAAGCATAAGCTTACTCTTCTGATAGTCCGTATCGTTAGTATGCAGTTCATGACTACGACTCTTTAGAGGAGTGTGGGGAGTAAAGGCCATTAAGCTCCGGAACGATAAAAGCGTCTTGAACAGAAGCTCTCTCATCGGATTCGTCAGTTGGATATGAAGTTACTTCTCAAGACCATTCTGAAGAGTAGTGTGGGGGTGCTTCTGCTTATAGGGTAAGGAGAGCGATTGAGGGAGCTCGACTGAGCGAAGCGATGGAGACTCCCCTCTTTTGCATCAAAGCTTTTTGTAAAAGCTTTGTACGGAAGCTGACTCTTCGAATCCGTCAGAAAGAAAACAAAGAAAGAATCTATGTTTGCAAATCCCATAAAAAGATAAATATTTAAATCAGCGCAGCATATATTTTTCCATGCCTGAAACTCCCGCTGTCATGAAGAATCAGCCATGTCCTATGTGCATGAAGAAGACGTTAGTTCTTACTGAGGCAGAGAAAGAAGTGCCGTATTTCGGGAAATGCTACCTCTTCTCCATGAACTGCTCCAATCCTGAATGCGGCTATTTCAAGGCAGATGTGGAAGCAGTTGCAGAAAAAAATGAGCCTGCGAAATACACTCTTGAGATCTCGTCAGAGGATGACATGAAGATAAGGGTCATCAAGAGCTCTTCTGCAAAAGTGTCCATCCCCAGGATGATCTCCTCAGAGCCAGGACCTTCTTCAAACGGCTATATCACGAATGTCGAAGGAGTCCTCTCCAGGTTCAAGAAACAGCTTGAAGTCTCAAGAGACACCTCAGAGGACAACGAAGACAGGAACAAGGCAAAGACACACCTGAAAAAACTCCTCAACGCGATGTGGGGCAGGGAGAAACTCACGCTGATCATCGAAGACCCCAACGGCAACAGCGCAATAATCAGCGACAAAGCGAAAAAAGAGAGATTGAAAGCAAAGAAGGAATAGCTCAATTCCTGCCAGGATTCTCTTCGCTGGCAATCTGTTCCTTTGCACGTTCTACTGCTGCAAGGAATTCTGGTTTGAGTGCTTCGGCCCCTGCGCTGGATTCCGAAAGGTAAGACAGCAGATAAGCGATGTCACGTGAAGTGAGAGCAAGATCTTCATAGACGTTCGGAAGAGTGAAAATCTCCCTGTATGAGGAACGGAAAGGCTCAGCGACTGCCAGCACCTTCTCGGAAACATCACGCTTCATCTCCACAAGGATGCTTCCTTCATACTGCTTTGTCGGATAGAATGCCTGGGTGTCCTCCATGGCAATGGTGCCGATCTTCTCAGCAAAAGGCCTAATCTGATAGCTGTTTGCCATGCCAGTATCCTTATATTTCTGCAGAAGTGCATACTCTTTCTTTTCATCGCACAGGATGGTGATATGGAAGTGTTGATGCTCCGGCAGATGGAGACTTGAATAAGGAAGCATACGTATAGCCATCTCCTCAAGGATGGGTTTTTTTTGACTGTCAGAATCTCCCAGTTCATTGAACTGCCTGACAAGGTCAGGATCTGATGTTCCCATAAGCGTTTTGTAGATGTCCATGGAATCTTAAGGGGGTGGGCCACTATTTAAACCTTTCGTTTCATGACCACTAGTAAGTAACAACTATCTGTGCACCTTCTCCTCAATAACCCTTATCAAAACATTTAAATCCTCAGCCTCAACACTCTCTTTTATGGACTTCGAGCAAGAAATCAAGAGCCTTCTGAA
>CAZTOO010000187.1:0-2424 GCA_964615215.1 uncultured Methanosarcinales archaeon | reverse complement strand
ACAAAGAAGGATGGTGAGAAAGGGAAGGAAGAGACATGAACCTGGAAGGATTGCAGGAAACCCTGGCAGAATACCTTGAGAAGGGGCAAGATCCCCTGGGTGTGATCATGGGCCAAGAGGAGGCGAAGAAAGGGAAGCCTGTGCTAGGCATATGCAACGGCGCGCAGATACTGATTGAGAGCGGGATTGTGCCTTTGGATGGGAAAAGAGTGATGGCATTGGCCCCAAATGAGAATCCCATAGGGGGTTTCAGGAGCACCTGGGTGTATCTGAAGATGTATGCCAACAGAGGAAGGAGCGCGTTCACCCAGCTCTATGAGGATGGTGAGGTCATCCCCATACCCATCTCCCATGCTGAAGGCAGGTACACCTCCTGTGACAAGGAGATGATGAAGAGGCTGGTGAGAGAGAACCAGGTGGTTTTCAGGTATGCGACACCAAAAGGGGACTATGCGAAAGACTTCCCTGACAACCCCAACGGCTCGGAATTCGGGATTGCCGCCCTGTCCAATCAGGAAGGGAATGTCATGGCGATGATGCCCCATCCCGAATGCGCAATCTTCAACAGGCAACTGCCCTGGACGAAGAAGCAGCCTCTTTCTGCGATGGACAGCCATGCCCCGGCGTTCAAACTCTTCCAGAGCATGAAGAAGTATATGGAAGACAGCAGTGGCAGTAAAGGCATTGTCATAAGGAAGAATGAGGAGAACGTCAGATTTATAGAGGAGCATGATGATGAAGGAGGCTATTCGAACCTTGACACCATAGAGCTGTTTGTCAGGCTGGTGATTCCTGACACGACTGCCATCACCACAAAGTTTGCTCTTGCTGATGCAGGATATGCTATAGAAGACGTCAAGAGGTGGGATTATTATACCATCTATGTGAAGAAAGGCACAGATATCAAGGCACTTAAAGAGAGACTGAGGAGATGTGACGTGCTGGTGAATGCCAACAAGCATAGGGCTGAATTCGATTTGGCAACATTTAAATACAGGAAGGTCATCATTAAAAAAAGGGGTGAGGCCGGAGGCTTGCTGACTGTTCTCAAGAAAAGGCTGGGATTCAGGGAAGTGGAAGCCATGGAGACAGGCACATGCTGGAGCCTGATAGGTAAAGAGGGGAAGGGTCTGCCTGAGAAGGAGATTGCTGAGAGCATACTCATGAACGAGCATTACCAATACGCGATATACAGGGAGTGAGGCATGACATGATATTCATCATCTTCGGGTCGAGAAGCGACGAGAAAGTGTATAGGCCCATAGCTGACAGCCTGAAAAAGAAAGGGGTGAAGCACGAGGTGTATGTGTGCTCAGCCCACAGAAGCCCAGGCTATCTGTCAAAGATACTGAAAGAGAAGCATGATATGGTGATTGCCGGTGCAGGACTGGCTGCGCATCTGCCTGGTGCGGTGGCTGCAAATACTGTGGCGCCTGTCGTCGGAGTGCCGTGCAACGGCGCCTATGGGGGCCTTGACAGCCTCCTGAGCATAGTGCAGATGCCCCCTGGAGTGCCTGTGCTGGGAGTGGGAATAGAGAACGGAAAGTTCGTCGCTGACAGGGCACCATTGTTCTTCGAGAAGTATGAGAAAGTGAACCTCATCTACGACAGGATCAACCAGAACAACAAACGCATTGTGGGATGCATGGATGTCCTCAACTTCTACGGGATAGATTTCGTGATGGCTGTCTCGCCGAAGAAAGATATGGTAAACATCAATTTCACCGGGCTGAACAACGATGTCGAGCAGAAGTTCGTCACGATCAATGTGCCTATGAAGAATGAGACCAGGCCGAAAGATTCCTGCAGTCTCGTGAAACTGATGTCCAAGGGGTTCTGGGTCGGGCTGAACAGAGGGGATAACGCTGCGCACGCTGCTGCCCAGATCATCGCCATCAGGAATGAGGAGATGAGAAATAAGATCTCAAAGTTCCGCAGGGAAGAGGAGAAGAGAATCATAGAGATGAACACCAATGCCGGCTAAGAAGAGCAAGAAGAACAGCGAGAGCAAAGCCAAGAAGAGCAATTATGCTGCAGCAGGAGTGGACATCGACGCAGGCATCAAGGCAGTCACCTTGATGAAGCAGTATGTGAAAACCACCTACAACAAGAACGTGGTGGCTGGACTGGGGAGCTTTGGCGGCATGTTCCAGATACCGAAAGGGTATAAGGATCCTATACTGGTCAGCAGTGCAGATGGCGTCGGGACAAAGCTGAAGCTGGCGTTCCTTTCCGGAAAACATGACACTGTAGGCCAGGACCTGGTGAACCACTGCGTCAACGACATACTGGTGCAGGGAGCAAAGCCCCTGTATTTCTTCGACTATTTCGGCACAGGAAAATTGGAGCCTGAAGTGTGCGCTGATGTAGTGAAAGGTCTGAGTGTTGCGTGCAAGCAGAATGGGTGCGTGCTGCTCGGCGGAG
>CAZTOO010000186.1:0-2427 GCA_964615215.1 uncultured Methanosarcinales archaeon | reverse complement strand
TTGGGAACCCCAGGCTTAAGGGAAAAAGCTACAGAAGCTTACTCTTCGGATAGTGGAAAAGACGGAACAAGAGAGAAGTAAAAATATGAGAAAAAAGCAATAAAGAAACAATCAGGCTGCTGGAGCGTCTTCGTGCTCTTCCTCCTCTGGATTGTAGGAAGGAGCTGCAGCCTTGCTGATGATCATGATGTCGCCTATGCTCTTCACTAGCTGATGCGGCACAATGACTCCCTTTGCAGAACCCAACACCTTGTTCAGGAAGCTGTTTTTCGTGCTCCTGACTCTCCAGCCGAATATCTTGTTGGTGGAGAGAATCGCTTCCTCAACATCCCCGAAGTAGTCGCCGCCATCTGTGAAGACCTTCATCTCAAATGTCTCTGTGATCTTTTTCATTTTAAGCATACTATCACCTTCATCTGTCTGAAACCGACCTCTTTATTCTGATTGTTTTATAGCCTCAGTACTATATAAAGGTTTCTAAAGAGGGTCATTAAGCATGAGAGAGAGTTTAAATATCCGCATCTCTTCTTTCAGAGACAGATGGCAGAAGAAAAAGAGAAAAAAAGCGGGAAGAAAGGCAGCATCCATATCATCGGAAGCAGCCATATAGCCAGGCAGAGCGTGAAAGAGGTGCAGGAGTTTGTGGAAAAAGAGAAGCCTGACATCATTGCTGTGGAGCTTGATGCCAACAGGATGATGGCTCTGCTGGAGGAAAAGAAGAAGAGGAGAGTCTCTGCCAGGGGAGTGTTCAGGATAGGGTTTGCAGGCTTCATGTTCTCCCTGATAGGGATGTGGGTGCAGAAGAGGCTGGGAGACCTGGTGGGGATGAATCCTGGTTCTGAGATGAAGGCTGCAATCGAGCTCTCCAGGAAGCATAAGCTGCAATTGGCGCTGATTGACCAGGATGTGAATGTGACGCTGAAACAGTTCTCGAAGAATTTCGGCTGGAAGGAGATAAAACAGATGCTCAAGGACATGTTCTCGAGGAGGAAGAAAGAGCTGCCTTTCGACATCAAGGACGTGCCTTCCGAGGAAGTCATTGAACAACTCCTTCTCGAAGTCAAAGAGAGGTATCCCAGAATCTATAAAGTGCTCATCTCTGACAGGAACAGAGTCATGGTCAGTAATCTGAAGCATCTCCAGCAGCTGCATCCTGAGAAGAACATCCTTGCTGTGGTGGGTGCAGGCCATAAGAGAGAGATGGAGAGGATGCTCTCTGAGGAGTATGAAAAAAGAAAGAAAACGGCATTGCTGTCGAGAATTCATCCCTCAAGCCTGAGCGCTGCGTAATCAGATTCATCCATCTCGATGCCTTCCTGCATCATCGCGAGAAGGCCTTTCTTCAAGGCAGAAGGCTCAGTGATGCGGTTGTGGATGTAGGGCTTGAGCACCCATTTGCTGTCATGGTGCATCGGATTCAAGAAGATGATGGTGAGGTCTTTCTGCTTGGAGAAGAAATCCCATCCCTTAAAGAGCGCCTCAATGTTCTTTCTGGTGTTATAGCTCACCAGGAGATGGCCTGCATATTCCGCAGAGGGCTGATAGACAGAGAGCAGAGGCATGCAATACACCATCTTTTTTCCTTGATGTTCTGCCACCAGCAGGGCACTTCCTTTCTCCTCGACAGAGCGTATGGCCTTCGTATGCATATCCTTATGCCTGACATACTTCTTTGCCCACTCAAGAAGGTACTTTGGGGGGATATCCATAGGCTTTACTGGGAAGTTCTCCTATATTAAGATTGCTCTTGGCCTGAACAAGCATAAAATATAAAAAGAGCCTGCCTTCTTCAGCAGCCATGGCAAAAAGAAAGCCCATACGGATGGAAAAGAAGGACAAGAAGCTGATAGACTTCAAGATGGGACTGGTGCTGTTCATAGGCATCCTTATGGTGGGGAGCATCGCAGGCATAGTGTGGCAGGGCGACAATGCAGGAGTGAAATACAACGGCATCAAATTCAGGGAGCTGCAGTACGGGTATGCTGCGAAGATCAACAATAAGGACTATACCTTCAGATACCTGCCTGAAGACCTGATCAGGATGGAATTCGACCAGACACTCATCAGCAGCATCAGACAGCAGCCAGGAGTAATCATTGTCTTCAATCCGAATGATGAGAATATCGACACCCTGGAGCAGTTCAGATATGAGACGGAAACGCTTCTGACGCAAAGCCTGGGAAAGCAGGTCAGGGCTGCAGTGACAGAGGAAAGCAGCACATACCAGTATCCTGTCATAAATTGCACGAACACCTCTATAGACACAAGCTATGGAGTGACCTACCTGAAGGTGCAGCGTGTGAGAGAGACAGGCATGACCATGGAAGGCGCATGCTTCGTCATGAGTTTCGGGTCATTGTCGGATCTCGCTGCCTACAGGGACAGATTATTCTACGAGTTGCTGGGCGTCTATGACAAAAAGTAAGA
>CAZTOO010000185.1:1709-2450 GCA_964615215.1 uncultured Methanosarcinales archaeon | reverse complement strand
ATAAGGTTTCTGTTATCGTGAAAATACCTCGATATGCGTACCCTTATCCAGTCAAAGGCATAGGTGCTGAGCTTTGCGCCTCTCTCCGGATCATATTTCTCTATCGCCGTGACAAGCCCGAAATTCCCTTCATTGATGAGGTCCTCAATAGGCATGCCAGGAAGTGCGTATCTTTTTGCGATGCTGGTCACCAATGCCTGGTTGCCTTCGATAAGGCAGTTCCTTGCAGCGATCCTCACCTCTTCGTCGCTAGATGTCCTGTATACTTCCAGAAGGAAGTTCTGCTCTTCTTCTGACATCACAGGAATATACTTTCTTCCTTCAAAATAGATAGCACCGGATGATGCTTTTCCCCTCTCAAAAGGCGTTTTCTCTTCATTGTTTGCCTGTGTGTCAGGCCCCAACCATCCGACAATATCTTTCTCCCCTTTCTGGAACGCAATAAGTATTCTCTCTCCGTCTCGGACAGCCTCTTCCAGAGCGTTCTCTTCAATTTTGCTTCCCATACAGGCTTTTCATCAATTTCTCTTTATAAACATTGCCTGTTTTTTTCCATAAAGCATCCTCTGCTCTCACGCATCCGAGCGATCCTTTCAAGTATGACAGCATCTCAGGCCATTTCCCAGGCATACTCAGTATTCCCACAGAAGCAGATTATTCATTTATCATATTCTGGCTTTCATCCAGAGCTTTCTTTGCCTTGAGCATGGCGTAGATCTTTTTCAGCGCCTTTTCTCCCAG
>CAZTOO010000185.1:0-1699 GCA_964615215.1 uncultured Methanosarcinales archaeon | reverse complement strand
CGCCTTCTGCTCGATCTGCCTTGCCCTCTCACCGCTGATGCCAATCGCCCTGGCGACTGCCTCACGTGTGTGCTCTGGCTGATCATTCAAGCCGTATCTCATGCTGAGTACTTCCTTTTCCCTTTCAGTCACATACTGCAGCAGGAGCCTTACATATTCTTCTTTCATGTCCTTGTCTGCCTTTTCGCTTGGCCTGCTGTCAGGAGAGGGGTCTTCATACCTTTCTGACCAGTCAAATATCCTCCCTTCCATTCTTTTGTGGAAAGATGCTGTAGGCACTGCCTGCTGGATGCGCAACTCTACTTTTTCCTGAGACAGCCCGGTCATCCTGCTTATCTCGTCGATATCTTCCTTAGTCAATGATGCATTGTCCTTATGGAGCAGTTTGGCAGCATTGTTTATCTTTGCATAGTCCTCATAGTACTCGCCGGGCTTTCGTACGATATCAAGGTTCTCCCGCACATATTTTGAGATTCTCTGCCTTATCCACCATGTTGCATAGGTGGACAGCTTCCATCCTTTGGACAGGTCATATTTTTCGATAGCGATCATAAACCCATCGTTGCCTGCACTGGCCAGATCCTCAAGTGGTATCTTGCTGCCGAGATATCGCTTGGCAATATTGTGGACAAGCCCCTGGTTTGCCTGGACGAGCTTTTCTATCGCCTCTTCATCGCCTACCTTGGCGTTTCTTAGGTACTCTCTCTCCTCATCGCGGCTCATAACTTTTGTTCTCACGCCTGTTGGGCTCTCTGGGTGCCTTATCCCTTTGCCAGCTCCAGGCACATAGCTCTTGTCCTGAGGCTCAGCAGCCTCTCTTCTGCCTGCTTTTCTTTCTCTGTAAGCTGCTTTCTCAGCATATATCTCGTCGCCTACCATGACATAGAACCTGCTTTCAGGAGCTTCCTCCTCTGCCATGAATCTCCTGCTTCTTTCGAGAAATCCCTTCAAGGTGCTGGTGATGGTATCTGGATTATAGAGCTGGAGAGTGCCGTCCTTATAGACCACTTCAACCTCAGGGCTTATGTTCAGGCCAGTCAGGATAGCCAGCAGCCTTTCAGGTCTGTTTGTTTCAAATGCTTCTGCTATCTTTGCAGGCTCCTGAAAGAAAGATGAATCCAGGTAGTCCCTGTAGTTATGCACCTGGGTTGCTGGCACTCTTTCACGTGTATAAAAGCAGTACATCACTCCTTCTTCGAGCTGCCTCTCCTTTGCAGTTGCGTCCCTTACCATCCCTATCACTGAGAGAAGACTCATGAGGCTTTTATAAACATTTCCAAAACGTTTTTATACTGACCCCTATTCACATGGCATCTCATTATAGCGATAAAAAAAGAGGGGATACTATGCCAGTACGTGTTGCAATCAACGGCTTCGGAAGGATAGGCAGGATGGTCTTCAGGGCAGGCTTCAACAACCCCAGCATCGAATTTGTCGCCATAAACGACCTTGCAGACAATAAGACACTGGCATTTCTGCTGAAATATGATTCAGTGCATGGAAGGTTTCCAGGCACAGTAGAGTACGATGAGAAGGGCTTTGTCATCAACGGAAAGCACATACCTATATTTGAGGAGAAGGATCCTGAAAAACTGCCCTGGAAGGACATGGTGGTGGACATTGTGGTGGAATCCACGGGCTTCTTCAGCACAAAAGAGGGAGCAAACAAGCATCTTGTTGCAGGAGCAAAGAAAGTGTT
>CAZTOO010000184.1:0-2458 GCA_964615215.1 uncultured Methanosarcinales archaeon | reverse complement strand
ATATTCACTTTCATGGGCAGTTTCGATTCCTTCCTCTGGCCGCTTGTCATGATCAACAGCTCGGAGATACCGAAGACCTTCGATTTCAAGAACCTGTATGTTATCACCTCGCCTATCGAAAAGTACCTGTACAAGTCCCAGGCACTGAAGGTTTCAGCAGAGTATGTGGCACACGGAAGGCCATTGAAAGAGGAAGAGATGACAGAATACAGCTCAAAGGATGCTGTGATACCGAAGGAGAAGGTCAAAGAGCTCTTTAGGCAGTTCAAGATTCTCAGCGGCGATGAATACCTTAAGGAAATGAAGAAGGGAAAGCTATGATACCTTATGGAAAACAATCTATCGACCAGTCCGACATTGCAGCAGTTACCGCCATCTTGAAGAGCGATTTCCTCACTACAGGTCCACGGATTCTTGAATTTGAGAAAGCATTTGCCGCCTACGTGGGGGCAACATATGCTGTGGCTGTCGCCAACGGCACTGCAGCTCTCCACCTTTCCTGCCTTGCAGCAGGACTGAAAGAAGGGGAAGAGCTCATCACCTCCCCTCTGACCTTCGCGGCCTCTGCGAACTGCGCATTTTACTGCAATGCCAAACCTGTTTTCGCAGACATCAACGATCAGGGCCTCATTGACGTTGATGCTATCGAAAAGAACATCACCAAACACACAAGAATCATCATCCCTGTGCATTACACCGGCCTTCCCTGTGATATGGAGAAGATCCATGCCCTGGCAAAGAAGCATAACCTCACTGTCATTGAGGATGCAGCTCACGCATTGGGTGCCCAGTACAAACGGACCCGCATAGGCGATTGCACGTATTCGGATATGGCTATCTTCAGCTTCCATCCTGTGAAGCATATCACTACAGGGGAGGGAGGGATGATCACCACCAATTCAGAGGTCCTCTACAAGAAACTTCTCCTGCTCAGGACGCACGGCATCACAAAAGACCCGGCTGATTACAGGAACAAAGACCCCTGGTACCATGAGATGCAGGAGCTCGGCTATAATTACCGCATGACTGATCTCCAGGCAGCTCTTGGCATGTCTCAACTGAAGAAAGCCGATGGTTTTCTTGCCAGAAGGAGAAAGATAGCGGAGACCTACAATTCCTCATTCGCAACCATCAAAGATATATCCCTGATGAAGGAACATCCTTACCAGAAGAATGCCTATCACCTCTATGTGGTGAGGCTGAAGGATGCAAAGGCGAGGAAGGACGCTTTCCTCCATCTTCAGAAGAACAGCATCCATCCCCAGGTGCATTACCTGCCTGTGTATCGGCACCCTTATTACAGAAGACAGGGCTACAAGAGAGGTCTCTGCCCGAAGGCAGAAGCATGGTATGCCAGATGCCTCAGCCTGCCGATGTACCCGTCGCTCAGCGACGAGCAGCAGAGGAGCGTGGTGGCATGCCTGAGAGAGAGTATAGAAAAAGCACAGTGATGCCTGAAAAAGGAGATGTGAGAATGGAAAATCTGAGAAAGTGCGAGAACTGCCTGCTGCCGTGCACGCAAGAGACCATCACCTTCGACCAGAAAGGCGTATGCAATGTGTGCAGACAGCATGATTTCAAGAAAGAGAACATAGACTGGAAGAAACGGAAAGAAGAGTTCCTGGAGCTCATACAGCAGTATAAGGGCAAAGGGCAGTATGATTGTCTCGTGCCTTACAGCGGCGGAAAAGACAGTACCTACACTCTCTATGTCCTTGTCAAGGAATATAAGCTTAAACCGCTGGTCGTCTGCTTCGATCATGGCTTCTTACGGCCGAAGCTGAGACAGAATACAGAGCGCACCATGAAGAAGCTCGGTGTCGATTACCACCACTTCAGGCCGAACTGGCATGTCGTGAAGAAACTGATGCTGGAATCGCTCAGGAGAAAAGGAGATTTCTGCTGGCACTGCCATACAGGCATCTTCTCCTACCCTATGCATGTGGCGATAAAGTATAAGATACCTTTGGTGATTTGGGGAGAGCCGAGTGCAGAATACACTTCCTATTACGGCTATGATGAGAAGGAGGAAGTTGATGAAAGGAGGTTCAACAGGTTCGTCAACCTCGGCATCACTGCAGAGGATATGGTCGGGTTTCTCGACGGAAAAACCACTGAAAGGGATCTCTGGCCCTTTATGTATCCGAAGCTGAAAGATCTTATGGCTATCAAGTATAGGTCTGTGTGCTTGGGAAGCTATACCCCATGGGACACCAGAAAACAGGCAGAGCTCATCCATAAGGAGCTCGGCTGGGAAGGCAACAGGGTGGAAGGCATCCCAGAACAGTACTGGTATGAGAAAGTGGAGTGCTATTTCCAGGGTGTGAGGGATTATCTCAAATACATCAAGAGAGGATTCGGCAGGACTGCACACCTCATGAGCCTTGACCTGAGGAACGGAAGGATAACAAAGGAGCAGGCCATCGTGATGATAAAGAAATACGACGGCAAGAGGCCG
>CAZTOO010000183.1:0-2474 GCA_964615215.1 uncultured Methanosarcinales archaeon | reverse complement strand
GGAACAGGCCGGCTGTATTGCCGAGATAGAACTTGCAGTGTGCCGGCAGGTAGATGTCTCCGAGGTCTGATCGGTATCTTGTCGCATAATCGACAATCCTCGACGTCTTTGTTTTCGGAAGCGGCTTCTCCACGACTGCTCCCATCCGCACAGCAGAGATATCTTCCTTCACCATGACCTTCGCCGCTTTCAAATAATTCAGGACATCAGCGTCCCGGAAATTATGGTAGGACCCTGCTTTGTTCTTCACCAACAAGTATTGGGAATCACGTGCATGAAAGCAGATATACGGTCCCTTGATGCCCATCTCCTTCACCAGTTTCTTTCCTTCCTTCTCTTGCCGGGGAGAGAACCGGAAGCGTGTTGCGTTCTTCCTGAATGTATGGTACTCTTCATGCTCCTCGACCTCAAACGTCAGCTCACGATAAATGCCCAGCATACCGAACAGCGTTTTTCTGCTCGAGAATGCCATGAACAAGGGATTGTTATACAGCCGTGCAGGAAGCTGTATGATATGCAACCTCTGCCTGAAGAGCTCCAGAAGTGTGCTGTTCGACGGGTTTGTGGATGCGATGCCAATATAATGCACTCTCTTCGGTGGCAGTACTCCCGCATCAACCCTCCGCAGGAACAGTTCTGTGTTGGCTGCAAGATGCCCTATGCGCGAATCCACTAGTCTCACCAATCTCACGTCATAGAACACCCGCATGATAAGGAAAAGGACAGCAAACGGGAACTGGACGATGCTGACAAAGCCGAGGACCACTATCCGTATAAACACCGACTGTTCATATATCCCTATCAGATGAGAAGCGGACATGACCTTTGCCTCTTAGTCCATCCTGACCAGGGCTCTCACCACAGCTCCTTTTTCCAGTGCTTCGATCGCAGAGGAGACCTTATCAAGGCTGTATGTCGCGGACACCAGCACATCGAGTTTCAGCTTCCCTCTGAGATAGAGATCTGCATAGAAAGGTATGTCTCTGTCCGGATTTGTGGCACCTCCCCATGTCCCGGTGAGTTTCTTCCCTCTGATCAGATCAAAAGGATCGATGCTTATAGTTTCTCCTTTCCTGAGATTCCCGGCAATGATGGCTGTTCCGGTGTCTGCCAGAGATGCAAATGCATCCTCCATCACCTGTTTCACACCGGTGCATTCCACAGCATAGTCTGCGCCTTTTCCGGCGGTCAGCTTTTTTATCGCTTCGACGGCGGATCCCTTACGGGGATTGATGCACGATGTCGCTTCAAGCGCTGAGGCAAAGGAAAGCTTTTTCTCATTGATGTCGATAGCGATCACCGCCTCAAAAGGCAGGGTACGTGCATAGAGGAGTGCGCTTGCGCCGATACCTCCTACACCGAAGATGGCCAAGGTCTTTCCCTTAACGGGTCCCTTTGCCTGTATATGGTTCTTGATGATGCCTGCGCCGGTAGGGACAGCGCACCCGAGGAGTGCTGCAATATCGGCAGGGATTTTCTCAGGAATCTTCACCATCCTATTTTCAGCTATCACCGCATAGGTGCTGAAAGTGCTTATGGCTCCTGCATTGATGCGCTCGTTTCCGCATGCATACACTGTTGACGGAACGTCTTTCCCATCTCCTTTTATCCAGGAGAGCACCACATAATCGCCTTTCTTCACTTTGGTGACTCCTCCGCCGACAGATTCCACTATGCCAGATCCCTCATGCCCCAGGAGGTGAGGCAGATACTTGTCTTCGCCTTTGAGCCCTCTGATCTCATTGATCTGGCTGTGACAGATCCCTGAATAGAGTATCTTCACCAGGACTTGTCCTCTCTTCACTGAAGGTACTTCTATCTCTTTTATCTCCAGAGGCTTTCCGGTTTCACGCAGGATTGCAGCTTTTGTTTTCATGGGGATTCCGCTCCATATTCTTCAGGGGATGAACCAGTAATAATCGCCCTTGTACCCTGTCTCCTTAAACAGCCTTTTCCAGTCATTGATATGCATATAGGTCAGTGCAGTGAGATTCCACTTCTGCATCTTTTCTTTCTCCTCGTCATTATGCCACGCATCGTTCATGACGAAAGCGTGTTTTCCCACACGTTCTATCTCCCTGAGCGCCTGCTTGCATTCCTGCAGAGGGAGATTGTGTACGGTATTGATGCATACCACTAGGTCAAACTCTTTGTCCCTGAACCTGCTCAGATCTTTCGCATTTCCAACACTCAGGAACTGCTTGACCTCTTCCTTTGCGTTCTGAATGGCATAGGGGGAGATATCGATGCCTCTCAGCGCGATGCCTGGCAGCGCCCGCATAAAATTAAAGAGCATGAATCCCTTTCCGCAGCCGACATCGAGTATCCTGCTTTTCGGAGTGAGCTTATAGTAAGCGATGAAATCCTTCACGACCTCTGACCAGAACCGTGGATGGTAGTGATAGCCTCCATAGCCGTATTTTCGTTCTCCATCAAAATAGTCCCTCCCGAATTGCCTCGCTATGGCCCTATCC
>CAZTOO010000182.1:0-2487 GCA_964615215.1 uncultured Methanosarcinales archaeon | reverse complement strand
CTCTATCTCTACCTTATGCTCCTTGCCGTCGTTTGCCGTAGTGATGATTTTCAGCGCTTCCGTCTCAATCTTCTTGAGGTCTGCCTCAGGGCTCTCAGGCATGATCTTTACCGTGACAATTGCTGTCGCCATTCTTACCTTCCTCAAAGTTTCTAGTTCGGGCCGGTGAAGCCGCATTCAGGGCATCGGTATTGGGAAACTATCTGCCTCTCGTTGAAGGTGCGCACTATGGTGCTCTTCCCGCAGGCAGGGCATTTGAATGCAGTGCTCTTCGGCTCGTTGGTCCTCTTCCTGATGAATTCTGACAATGACGGTTCTTCTTGTGCAGACATGCTTTTCTACCTCCTACAGCCACAAATTTTGATGTTGCTTTTAAATCTTATGTTTTTAGACGGTATGTTGCTTTAAGAGAAGAGAGTGACAAAGAGTTAACGCTCGCAACAACACAGGCTTCGGACGGCTTCGCGGTGCTCAGCCTACTCAGCACCCCGTAGGGGCCGTCCCCCGCTTCGCCCTCGCCTGTTGTTGCTCGCTTTCCCACACTTTAATGGTTTTGCAACAGAAGCCTACTCTTCAGATTTGTCGTCATTATGAAGAACAAACAGACAATAATCATTCAACGCTCATTACCTTTCCCTTTCAGGAAGTTTTATAAAGTAACGTTTTTTTATCGGCTATTATCACACTCATAGCGGGGTAGGGCAGTCTGGAGTGCCCGCCGGGCTCATAACCCGGAGGTCGTAGGTTCAAATCCTCCCCCCGCTACCATTTTCTTCCATGCTGTATAAGAAATCTGCAGAAACAGGCTTAGTCCAGGACTTTCAGGTCATTCCTTAACCTGGCGTAGGCATTCTCAAGGCTGACATAGATTTTCTTCATCTCCTCGTCTATGGTCTGGACAAGCACCTGGTTGCTGCTCGCCAGCAGATGGGAGCGTATGCTGTCGTTGAAGAGCGTATGGAAGCGCTGGTAGCATTCAAGGAGCGCGATATAGAACCTGTCAATGCTCTTCTTGTATTCAGCCTTGCTCTTCATCTCCTCTTCCATCTCCTTGGAGCCCGGCAGCGCTGCAGCGAAATTGAACTGCTGTCTCGCCTGGGTGCTCACATTCTCCAACTGGAGCTTCTTCATGATATCCTGGTAGGCTTCGTCGATGTTCTGCTTGATCTCTGTCAGGCCGTCGTTCGTCACCCGCAGTATCTCCTCCTCTGACAGTCCCAGTCTCTTGGCTTGGTTTGCCTTTGTCCAGAAGAGGTTGAACATGATCTCTGCCTTGGCATAGAACTTCTCGACTTCGCTCCAGAAGTCCAGGACAGCATGCTTCTCCTCTAGCTTCCAGTTGAGCTGCTCCAGCCTCTTCTTGCGCTGGTAATCGACTCTCTTCTGGAGAAGCTCGTTGATCTTCCTCTGGATGTCATCAGCTTCCTTGAACTTCTCAAATCCTGAATTGATCTCCCCTTCTCTCATCCTGAAGCCGAGGAGATAGAGCATCTCTGAATGCACCCTCAGAAGGATCTGCCTTGAGAAAGAGGGGTAGTTCTTGAGCATGGCGTCTGCGAACTCCATCCTCTCCTCCGAAGAGAGATGGTCAAGGCTTTTTATTTTCCTCTCTTTTAGCACCCTCTGGAATATCTTCAGGCCGTCTATGCCGAACTCGTCTATGATGAATTCCTCTACCTGCTGCTGCACCATAGCTGTCTCCACAGAATGACTGTATTTAAAGGTTACTGATTCATTCGGCCGGACAGAATAAGTCAGGCAAGAAGTGTGGGAATCTGACGGATGTCTGTTATCTCATAGGAAGGCTTTTCCTTCGTATTTCTGGGTTTCAGGCTGCTGTACCTGCCTTTCTTTATGCGCACAGAGACAAAACCAAGCCTGTTGGCATAATAGATATCAGGATACAATCTGTCGCCGACACAGAGGATGTGCTCAGGCCTGCATCTCAGCCTCTTCAGCGCTTTGCTATAGAGCAGATGCTTGTTGTGCCTGTTCATGAGAACCATGTCGAAATATCCCTCTATGCCTATGCGGAAGATCTTCTCCCACTGCTTGATGGGGATGCCGCAGGTGATGAGAACAAGACTGTAACCGCGCTTTCTCAGGGCTGAGAGTGTCTGTTTTGTCCCAGCATGGAGAGCCAGCGAGGTGAACTTCACGTTATGGTAGGCTATGATGCCTGCAGCAAGAATCCTTGGATTGTGCCGCATACCATATGTCTCGCACAGCCTGTTGAAATGCTTGGAATAGTTCGTGCCGTACTTCCTGACGAGAATATTCAGCTTTTCATACGCTTTCCTGACGCTCTTTGCAGGCAGCCCCTGCTTTATCATTGCCTTCACTGCTTCCAGCCTGGCTTTGTCGGAGAGTGTTGTGCTGTCTATGAGCGTGTCATCAAGGTCGAAGATGATGGCTTTGATGCTTTTCCCTGCCTTCTTTCTCGTAGCCTGTCTTCTCATCAAAATATGTAGTCCCTTGACCTTTATA
>CAZTOO010000181.1:712-2523 GCA_964615215.1 uncultured Methanosarcinales archaeon | reverse complement strand
TGGGGAGCAAGGACATTTTTGTTCCGAGCTAGAAAAATGAGAATATACGCTTCAAGCAGATGTTTTCACTTTGCGCAGATTCTTCCCTAAAAACATCAGTAAGAGTGCAGCCACAAACGACACTATCGCTGCATAGATGAACGGTGCCTGGACATTGATGTTCTGCCATAATAAGCCGCCTATGATGCTTGCCGGCAGGACTGCCATACCTATCAGGGTGTGATATGTCCCTAATGCCAAGCCTCTATGCTCTTCCGGAGACAGGTCTGAGACATAGGCTCTTGCCACTCCGTCTGTGACTCCCATGAATAGTCCGTAAAGGGCAAAGAGGAACCAGATGCTGGCATTATTTGTATAAAATGCGAATCCCACTGATGTCAGGCTGAAGAGCAGCATGCCTAACACAAGCATAGTCTTCCTGCCAATTTTGTCTGAGAGCTTTCCCATAGGGATGGAGAAGACTGCATAGACTATGTTGTATACCAAATACAAGAGAGGTATCATGAATATGGCAAATCCTATGTCCTTTGCCCGCAGGAGGAAGAACGCATAGGAGAAATTCGCCAGGCTGAAGAGCACCATGACGAGCATGAATCGTTTGAGCTCCGGGTTTATCAGTTTCCAGCTGATTTTGTATTTCTTCTCTATCTTCGCATCAGGCACCTCCTTCACACCTTTCCAGAGCACCAGGATTGCTATAGTCCCAGGGATGACTGAGAGCCAGAATATCAGCCTATAGGCGTTGCCCAGGTATTTCTGCAGTATGAAAAATGCTATCAGTGTGCCGACAACAGCGCCCATGGTATCAAGGGTGCGGTGGATGCCGAAATATTTTCCCCGATCTGATTTCTCCGAGGAGGCTGCCACGAGTGCGTCTCTTGGAGCTGTCCTGATGCCTTTGCCTACGCGGTCTGCAACTCTGACAGCAAGCACATGGGTCCAATGGGTCGCTAACGCAAGAAGAGGTTTTGTCACTGTCGAGAATGCATACCCTATCATCACCAATGGCTTTCTCTTCTTGTATTTGTCTGCGAGCCAGCCTGAGAGCACTTTGAGGATTGTTGAGATGCTCTCGGCAATGCCTTCGATCAGTCCGATGATTGCCATATTGGCATTCAACACTGCAGTGAGGAATAACGGCAGGATGGGGAAAATCATCTCTGAACTGACGTCAGTAAAGAAAGAGGTCCAGCCCATCATCCAGACGTTCTTTTTCTTTTCCTTCTGGTCCATCAGCGATACCTCTTTGCAAACCTTCCTGAAGGCCTTATGATCATCTCTCTTACGAATTTTTCCCTGCTGACAGGCGGGAATCTTACTTTAGGTTCGACAATCTTGATATGTTTTATCTCGTCCAATCTTCTCTCTAACGCGTACATGTCTTTCACGCTGAAGACCCATGCGTTGTCTTTCATATCAAGCCTCAAGGGAATAGAATGTTTTCTTAAGGTATGCTTTCCGTAGTTGTCGAAGTAATGATGGAAATAGCTGATAGCCAATTCTCTCAGGCTCCTGTGGACTGGAAGCCTATGTCTCAGATTGAGGAATTTTGATTGTGCAACAGCACCATAGAGGCCTTTTTCCTTATAGATGCAGAGGACATGATCCTCATCCCTGGGCGCTGAGAGGTCTATCAGGAAGTTTTCTATGCCGTGGAAAGAGAGTACTATTGAAGCGAATGCTGCAGCCTCCAGGCAGTCAGCTTTCCTTTTTCTCAGCACGTCTGCTGCGGAAATGCGTTTTCCTTTATTGTAGCCTAACGAATCTAGAAAGAGCTGGAGCTTATGGGGGCTGTTGATGCTTTTGATGAC
>CAZTOO010000181.1:0-702 GCA_964615215.1 uncultured Methanosarcinales archaeon | reverse complement strand
TGCAAGCTCTTGCTTTGAGAATCCCTGGTGCATATTGCTCTAAAGAAGGTGTTTGGTTTTATACTTTTCTATTCCTGATAGCCTTTTTCCTTTTGCTTTATTGGTCTAGCTTCTCCACACTACTCTTCTTATCCGTTATCGTAAGAATATGCACAATACGGACTATTCGAAGAGTAAGCCTGGGGTTAAGGACAGTAAGACTAAGGAATACGGAGACAACATCCAGAGCAGTTATCCCCTTATCAATTCAGTCACCGCATTCCCGAATATCCCAGCGACGAACAGTATCACCCATAAACTGTTCGTCTTGAGGAACGGCAGTATGAAGTCAAACGTGTAATAGCAGAGGATGTTCGCCAGCCCTGCCACGAGCAGTATCTTCGGATGCAGCATATTCTTGACTTTCCTTCTATTGATGCCTGGTTTTATGACTGCCATGATGTTCACCTATCCCTTTGATTTTTCTGTCTTTTCCGTATGTTGTTGAAGAATTCTATGACATGTCCTGATTTATAGTCTGGGAAGGTGTGGTCGTTGGGGGTGAAACTGCCGTTCTTGAATTCAAGCACTACATCAGCATAGATGCCTTTCCCCAGCAAAGGCCTATGGGGCAGCTCTTTTGCTGTCGCCAGCACGATGTTGCGTTCTGCCATATAGCCGGGGTCGATGTTGATTTGCCTATTGCCTTCTCTCAGGAACTTC
>CAZTOO010000180.1:0-2528 GCA_964615215.1 uncultured Methanosarcinales archaeon | reverse complement strand
GAATGAGACAGTACCTTTCGTGTATGAGCAATTGGACAATCTTTTCTCTTCAGTCATCATCAAGCTGGATGAGAGGGAGAAGAAGAAGATTGAGGAAGGCATGGGTCCTGGAGTGTTCCTGGATGTGCTGGAAAAGAATCTCAAGAAGAACATCCCTTCCTATATGCATATCGACGATGCAACTGCAAGCCCGCGCTCTCTGGTGAGGAAGATTGTGGATATGCTCACCAAGAACAAATTCAAGATGGCTGAAATCTCCGTATTGAAGTCAAAGGCAAGATTCAAGAGGATGGTGGTTGCCGCATCAGGCCAGTCTGCTCTTCGCATCCTGCGTGCATGCAAGGAGATGGGCATCAAGACCATACTGCTCTATGACAAGGCTGAGGAAAAAAAGACCCTTGCCTATAGGCTTGCAGACAGGACCTATAAGGCTGCGAGGGACGCAGGCACTGGCTTATTCAGGACAAAAGACATCCTTGAGGCAGCAAAGAGAAAAAGGGCAGATGCTGTGCATCCTGGCTATGGGCCTCTGGCCTCTTCTGTGAAGCTTGCTGAATTATGCCAGGCCAACAAGCTTTCCTTCATCGGTCCAGGCTCTGAGACACTGAGGAAGATCAGGAACAAGATTATCAGCAAGCAGATTGCCGAAACCAATAGGTTGTTGGTTGTTCCAGGCAGCAGGAAAGTCATCACCACAAGGCAGGAAGTGGCAGAATTTGCGAAGCTCATAGGCTATCCTGTATTGGTGAAGCCAGTGAAAGGAGACCTCAGCATAGGCATCCACCAGATCAATGAGGAGAAGGATATTGTGCCTGTATTCAAAAAAGCGCTCATCGAGACCTATAAGAAGCTCCACAGCAAACAGTTCTATCTCGAGAAAGTCATGCCAGAGGCGCGCAATATGGAGTTTGTCGTCATCGGAGACAGCTATGGGACAGTGGTGGTGTTAGGCTCTATCGATTCTACGCTTTCCTATGGCTACCGCAAACTCTTCCAGGAAAGTCCTTCTCCTTTCCTGAACGACAAGCTGAAAGAGGAGATGGGCAATGCAGTGATGGATATAGCCAAGGCTATCAATTTCCAGGGTGTTGGCTCTGTCGAGTTCCTGCTGGACAAGGAGAACAAGCATTATTTCCTTGAATTCAATCCCTGGGTGGAATTGGACCATGAGCTTATCGAATTCCTGACAGGCATAGACCTGGTGGCAGAGCAGATTGCCATCAAGGCAGGCTCCAAGCTCTCTTTCTCTCAGGCTGATATCGACGCCAAAGTGAAAGAGACTGCTGTAGAATGCAGGATCACGAATGAGGACCCTTCCAGGGAATTCAGGATATCCCACGGCATCCTGAAGAAGTATGCTGCACCAGGAGGCTCTTCTGTCTTTGTCACTTCCTATGCAGGCGAAGGCCATTCCCTGAAGAAAGGCGAGAGGGCAGTCCTGGCGCGACTGATATGCAAAGGCCCCACCAGGGCTGATGCATTGAACACGCTGAACCGTGCTTTGGACGAATATGTGATTGAAGGCATCCCTACCACACTGCCTCTCTTCAAGAGCATCATCAACACCAAAGAGTTCCTGGAGCTGCAGTATGATTCTGACTTCTTTGTGAAGCATAAGAGCCTGATGAAGAGATAAGGATTGTCTGCTATTTGTGATACGGCTCGTTCTTCATGATGGTGAAGGCCCTGTAGAGCTGTTCTGTCAGGAACAAGAGAGCCATCTCATGGGTGAGGGTCATCTTGGAGAGGGCAAGAGCAAGATTTGCCTTTTTTCCGACTTCATCCGAAAGCCCATACGCCCCTCCAATCACAAAAGTGATGTTCTTGTGCTCCATCTGGAGCTTATTGAGGGTCTTTGACAATTCAACGCTTGAGAACTCCTTGCCTCGCTCGTCCAAAGCTATAAGATACCCTTCCTTCACTCTCCCAAGCAAAGCTTTGCCTTCTTTCTCCTTGCGTTTCTCAGGCTCCTGGCTTGAATCTTCTTTGAGTGAGATGAGTTCGAAAGAGGCATATTTGCCAAGACGTCTAGAAAAATCTTGAATTAAGTATGAAAGTTCGTTGTTTTTAGTGTTTCCTACACAGATTACCTTAAGCATACGTAAAGAAAACCTTCTTTTTTCTTAAGTCTTTTGTTTTGAAGAGGAAAGAGGGAGATTATTTAAAGAAAGAGAGTGTACAAAGACTGAGAAAAAATGCCAAAGAAAACACAAAAGAAAGGAGAGATGAAGATTTCTGAAGAGGAGATAAGAAGATTTAGGAAATTAATAGAAGGTCATGAAAAAATTCTTAGAGCGATAGGTAAACTTTAATTCTTACACTTTCAGACTCGTCACTTGTGTGACGCCATGCTCGTCCATGCTCACGCCGAACAGGGTGTCTCCCTCAGAAATCAAGGCGTCGTTGTGCGATATCACGATATACTGCGCCCTTTCGCAGTATGCCCTTATGAGCTTCGCAAGCTTCTCTGAATTCCTCTTGTCCAGCGCAGCATCCACCTCGTCCATGATGTAGAATGACGCAGGCTC
>CAZTOO010000179.1:0-2538 GCA_964615215.1 uncultured Methanosarcinales archaeon | reverse complement strand
GGGAAGAGTATACGAAGTCAGCTATATAAATATTTCGTTTATAACCACCGATAAGTAGTGAATATTAAGGGCAAATCAATACTTCCCCAAACCCATCTGCCCTTTCCTCTTCCTTTCAGGCACCATCATCTTTCCCATATCTTCACCAACCTGCTTCTTCACATCCAGAGCAATCCCCTTTCCAAGTATTTGCGTCAGTTTCAATACATCAGTCTTCTTCACATCACCTAAATCACGAACTCCGTTATTATACAGCCTTCTTGCCCTTGCCCTGCCTATGCCTTTCAGCCTGACAAGGGGCAGCAACTCTTCTTTCACACCATAATCTAACCGAACACGAACCTTCGCGATAGGATTAAGTAATGGCTGCATCTGCATCATGCGCGCAATTTCCGAGCACGCATACAGCAGCCATTCAGCCTTCTCCAGTTTCGCCCTCACTTCACCCGGCCTTGCAGAATATTTCTCCAGCAGGAATTCCTCATCAGATTCATTCATCCAGTCGAAGAAGAACAACGCTGTCTTCACTGAATCAAGGAAATCATCATACTCATAATCAAACATCTTTGGCTCATCCATGAACAGCTTTCCTGAGTAGAGCACCAGTTTCTCATTGATGTCTTCCATCTCGCTCATCTTGGCATGCAGCCTCGGCATCATCTCTCTCGTATAAGTGATCATCTGGAGGAAAGAGAACAGTTCATACTCTTTGCCGAGGTGCGCTTTTCGCATTGATTCAATCAGATGGTGCGCGCTGTAAGGGTCGATATACAATTCTGAAACTCTTTTTCCGATAGGCGTCACTTTCAGCACATTCATTCCAAGCTCAGAAGCGCTCACGAATTCTGCCTTTTGCCGTGCAGAATGTGACCGATACAGGAATCCCCAGTCCTGCAACTGTTCAAGTATCCGGAAAAGGGTATGCTCCAGCTTCACTATGTCCTTGAACTGATGCGCCCAGAACGTGTGCTCGAAGAATTCCAGCAATTGCTGCTTCTCGCGCACAAAGGAAGAGGCGATTAGAGAAAGAACATAAGTACGCAGGACAGGCTCCACAGCCAATTTTGAATAGATAGGCTCCGGCTTCCCGAAGATATACTCGTCGACAAGCTTATCCCTCTCCCCTTCGGATTTAGCAATCAGTATCGCCTCACCAAAGCTGTCATATTTCGGCCTTCCGGCACGGCCTGCCATCTGATGGTATTCGAGCACAGGTATGGGCTCTAAGCCTCTCATGCCATACCTTCTCCAGTCGCGGATGATGGCACGGAACGCCGGGAGATCAATACCCATTGCCAGGGTCGGCGTGCTGCATATGATCTTGATATGCCCCTTCTTGAAGCTGTCTTCGATCAGATGCCTCTGCTCAGAAGTAAGGCCTGAATGATGGAACGCAATCCCGAAGCCTGCGCATAAAGACAGCCTGAGACACTGTTTTGTCGGCTTGGACAACGCCTCAAGCACCTGTTTCGCAATCCCGTCTAGAATATCTTTATGGTACGGCATCTTTTGTTTTCTTACAGCCCTCGCAATGTCCTCGGCAGTCTTCTCAGAGCTGCGTATGGTATTCACAAAAATCAGCGCCTGTTTGCCCTTCTTTAGAGTGTCCAGAGCCAGATCCAGAACCTGCTCATTCTCTGTCTGAGAAACAGTATATGCTTCCGCCATGTAAGAAAGAAACCTCTTCAGTTATTTATGCTTTGGGATTCTGTGATAAGAGTTTGTTATCTTTGATTGCAGCAATGCCGCAACTTTCTCAGGCTCATTGCAGCTGAATTCGAAGGCCCTTCCATCATGACGTTCCACTCTCACTCCTTTGCCGAGCCGTGTGTTATAGACCCAGGTCTTGGCAAAGAGGTAATGGACACCTATGCCTGACCATAGGCTAAGATGTACTGCTTTGGCATCCGCAATCTCTGAGAAGGCAATGCTCTTCCTGAACAGGAGAGCAAAACCGAAATGCAGTTTCGAGTCTATCCTGACAGTGAATGTTCTCATGGCCACTGCGATGAAACCGTCGAACAACATCACCAACACAAGAAGCAGTGTCAGGACAGGATCATATCCTGCAGTGAAGGTCAGATAGAGGAGTATGGCAAACACCAGCACCACAAAGAACGAGAGCAGCCAGAACATCCATGACGCCTTCTGCTCTTCCCTGTACAATGCCATGGCAGGCAAAAAGATTAAAAGGTATATAATCCTTCTGTAGGTGATGAGGAGAAAAACACGGAAAAAACCTATCCCAGTCTGGTTCTTGTGGACAGTGATTTGGCTGGTGGCCTATGCAGCAGTCTCTAACACTGTTGTGTTCCTCTCAAAAGATATGACTGTGGTGAAGGTATTGGTCTTCATCGCCATTGGCATCACCATCCTGTGGTTCCTCATCAATATTTTCCTGGCGTTCTTCTTCAAGTTGAAGAGGTATGAGACAAAGGCGTGGGCATTCAGCACGTATTACGCAGTCATCAACGCACTGAACCTGATAAAGATATTCAGCCACACCCAGATCAACAATACGTTTCTCTTCGTCTTCCA